>CAJCIW010000234.1 GCA_903970455.1 Verrucomicrobiota bacterium
CCTTCCTCTTCAGAAGCTCCCCCGCCCAGCGAACAACCCCTTCCCTCAGAATCCAACCAGGGGGTTCCACCGCCTCTTCCTTCTTCGAAAGAGATGACGACTTCCTATGAAGGGGCTTTTGTCCGTATGTTGGTGACGTTGACCGGACTCGTTCTTTTAGTTTTTGCAACTTTCTGGATTTTGCGCAGACTTGGGAAAGGAAAATTTAGAGTGAGTTCTGGGAACGGGATCAACATTCTGGAACGGCGCGCACTCAGCCCAAAATCGATGCTTTACATCTTACAGATCGACAATAAGAAAGTCTTAATCTCAGAATCCCAGGTGGAAGTGCGCGCTTTGACCTCCTTTGAGGAGCTCGAGGAAAGAAACGAGTAGTCCCTTATAGCGGCGATCTTTGGACCACGACGATGTTTGCATCGCGGATGTTTCCCCGGACCTGGAAACAATGCGCCAAATAGAACGGATGCGCATCGATCACGTCTTTTACAAAAGCCTCCCAACAGTTTTCTCCGGGACGAGCTGGAACTTGCCGCAGATCTTCTTTGTATGAAGCGCCATTCTGCCAGGCGCGTTCGATGATCGCCTCGATCTTTCTCCCATGGTACGGCTTTACAACGCCGTAAAGAGCTGCGAGAACTCCTCCCAAACCAAAGAGCGGTGCCTTCACGATCTCAACAAGACCATAACCCAACTTCTCAGAACTGATGGAAATTCTTTTCCGCAATTCCGCAAACCCCTGATAAAATCTCCCGTAGCCGAATTGCCGCCCCGCTTCAATGATAGCCTGAGTCGCAATAGCCGTGATCTCGAAGGGGGTTTTGAAGGTATACCAAGCCATTTTCCCAAACGCATAAAAAGGCATCCCAAGCGCAATAAGAAAGCATTTGAACGAAATGACATAATGCGGTTCGTCAAGCGTCATTTCCCCGGTTTTAATATCTTCTACATAGGTGATGACCGCCGTTTGTCTCCTTTCACTTGTTGTTGATGTATGCCCATCTCTAACGTCGAACAGCCTCGTATTACCATTTTCATCTCTCTTCATCACGTGGACGCGCCGGAAAGCGGAATCCGTCTTTTCGCAAAGTGAAGTGAGGATCGATCCAACGGAAGAAAATAATTGTTGAAACTGTGTCGGGAGACTTAAAGGTTGATTTTGAATAGAGGTTGTCATAAGAGCACCGCCAAAATTTTTTTGGGGTAGATTATACCAGGGCGGAGTGATCGGGGGTATCCATAAAGATTAGTTAAAACTTATTCCTAAGAATCTCTTTGAGTAGAAAGGCGTTGCGCAGATTCTTTTTTGTTAAAAGTTTTTTCGCTCGAGAAATTTTACGTAGAGGATTCGGCTTAAGACTCAATTTCTCTTTTGGAGCTTCAGGGCTTTTTCCGCTCATTCTCCTTCCTCATCTTTGGAAAGAGATCGGCGCATATCGGTATCGGCTTGCACATTTTTCATCCGATAGTATTCCATGACGCCTAAATTTCCTTTGCGGAAAGCTTCTGCAATCGCGATGGGAATTTGCGATTCCGCTTCGACGAGCTTTGCTTGCATCTCCCGCACTTTGGCAGTGTTCTCCTGTTCCATAGCTACCGCCATCGCGCGCCGCTCTTCCGCTTTCGCTTGCGCGATCCGTTTATCCGACTCGGCTTGATCGGTTTTCAGGCGGGCGCCGATGTTCTCGCCGGGAGTGATGTCGGCGATGTCGATGGATAGGATCTCGAAAGCTGTTTGGGCGTCAAGACCCCGTTCCAAAACGAGACGTGAAATGCGCTGAGGCGATTCCAACACATCTGTGTGCTCCTCGGCGGCTCCGATGGCATTGACAATCCCTTCGCCGACGCGGGCGATGATCGTTTCTTCTGTCGCGCCTCCGACGAGCTGCAGAATATTTGTTCGGACAGTGACCCGGGCGCGGCAAAGGAGCTGAACCCCATTTTTGGCCACGGCAGTGATGTATTCTCCATGCTTACGGTCGGGACAATCAATGACTTTCGGATTGACGGAAGTTTTGACCGCTTCTAAAAGATCTCTACCCGCAAGGTCGATGGCTGTCGCCTGCCGCCAAGTCAACGGAAAATTCGCTTTGTCGGAAGCGATCATGGCGCGGACCACGTTGATGATATTTCCGCCGGCGAGGTAATGGGTTTCGAGATCGGAGACAGTGATCTGTTTCAACCCCGCCTTATAGGAAGTGATACGCGCATTGAGTATGAGGCGTATAGGGATCTTGCGCAAACTAATCCCGATGATGTTGAACAGCGAGATCGGGGCGCCTGACACAAAGGCCTGAAACCATAGGCTGATGTATCTCATCACCATGAGAAAAAGAAGGGCGGCGATGAGTCCAACGACGGCGATCAGCAATAGAATAAACCCGCCCAGATTAGAAATACCTTCAGCGAATAATGGGTACATGTTTTACTTCCTTTCCCTTACGAGATAGTGTGCGCCCTTGCCGCCGACGATTTCGACACGACTCCCTTTGGAAAGAAATCCGGTCTCGGAGAGCGCTTGATAAAGATTCCCTTCGACGGCGATATGCCCGGAAGGTTTCAGCTCGGTCGAAACAATCGCCTGTTTCCCGATAAGAGTTTGATCAAAAGAGGAAGCTGCAAACCCTTCCTGATCGGTTCCATGGTAGAAATCCCCCTTTTCCTTGGAACACCTTAAGCGCCAGAGCGCAAATTTACAGGTGATAAAGACCGAGGCAATCAAAATAAGCATGTATGCGATCGCCCAGAATGGGGGGCAGTTTGCAAAACAAAGTCCCAGGCTGACGAGAAGCGTCAGCGTTCCAACCACGGCAAAAACGGCCCCTGGAAGAAAAAATTCTAAAAAAATCAGAAACATCCCGGCAATTCCGAGAAGGAGAACGATCGCCATATTCACTTTATTCTACTTTTTTGGCGACGATGATAACATTTCCCTGAATTTTCCTGACAACGACTTTCTCTCCCCTTTCCACGAATCCTCCTTCGGAAAGAGCATCGTACAAATGAGGAGGGATTAAAATTTTTCCTCCCGGCCGCAAGGAAGTAAAAGCTACCCCCTCTGCATTGATTGGCGGCAGCAAGAGCGGTTCGGGCCCTTCCTGTTCTGTTTCCAGGACGATCCGGCTTTTCTTAAGAAGGCGGGGGGTGAGATAACGGGCCAGCAAAGCCACCAAGATCAAGGCGATGACCAGAGCCCCTAAATAAAAAGCCAACTCATTCATATATTCCATGGTCGCCAAATTCCATTCTTTCCAGTTCCAGGAAAAATGGACCGACCCGAAATGGGGGAGCAATAAGGCAAAAACTCCAAAGAGAATCAAGGCTGTGCCCACCGCGGCCAAAAAGCCAAATCCGGGCAATATGAAAAGCTCTGCGAGAATGAGAAAAACCCCTAGTGCGATGATCAAAATTTCAAGGAAGCCGATTGTTTCCAATGTGAAATTGGGCAAGAGAATCATCCCCAAACAGATGAAAGCGATGATGCCAGCCAGCCCCAAGCCGGGCTGGCTAAGTTCGATGTAGATGCCGATGATGAGGCCAAGCATCAACAGAGAAGCGACGATTGGATGCGTCAAAAAAGCGAAAAAATCCACTTTCCAATTATGATAATTGACCATTTCCGCGTTGGGAATATTGGCAAAGAAAGGGTAGTGAAAAAGCTGGCTTTGTTCAGCGGGCCACTCCCCCAGCTCCTTTTCGAGGGGGGTGATCGTTCGCGTGATCAAAATCGGTACAGCAATATCTGCGACACCCCATTCCAAAAGTTGCTGCGAGTCCAAAGTGAGCAGTTTTCCCTGCGTGGTAATGACGATATCGGGATGATCTCCTTGCGTCTGAATTTCCTTGTCCGTTTGGAGCTGGACAACCTCGCCGTTTCTAATGACGAGAACGATATCGGGATCGACCATCGCTTCAGCGATCAAGGGGTTGCGTCCGTAAAATTTGGCTAAACTTCCAAATTCCGCGCGCAACGCGGACCTTATCTTCTCCGGAGCAGCTTCCAGGACACCTCCTGGCTTGTTGATAACAGGTTGAGCAGCGCCCATCAATGCGCTTTCGGTCACCGCGATAAAACGGCACGAGTAAGCGAGCATGGCCCCCGCCGAAAGAGCCCAATTGTAAACGACGGCCACGACCGGAAGACCATTTTCCCTGTCGAACTGCTGTAAGAGTTCGGCTATCTTCATCGCAGGCAACACCTCTCCGCCCGGAGTATTTAAACGGAGCATGACGAAGATGACGTTTTGCTTTTTATATTCTTCCAAAGCAAACTTGATATGCAGATAAGTCGTCTGGTCAATCGGCCTGTCGGGACCGATGTAAAGATAACCGACCAGATTATCCCCGGTTTTTTTGTAATGGATCAATTCTGCCAGCTCTGCATCGACCGAGGGAACGGAGGAGATGAGATTTTGGGCTGCTTTCCCCCCATAAGCGAGGTTAAACTGCTCGGGAAGAAGCGACTCGATCACGAATTCCATATTGGCAAGTTCGGAACGATTTAAGATCAAGGGTGCCGAATGAGGGGGATTGGCAGGGACGAGCTTCCAACCCTTTTCATTAACAACATCGACCTTAGGATCGATCATGGCCTGGGCAACGAGCCTTAAGAGATAGGGATTGGGAACGTTATCTGGAATAATCGCTTCCACTTGGCGTTGGAGCTGGTCAAAAGGGAGTTGGAGATCAGACCCATAAATAATATTTCCCCAAACAAAAGTCGGAGTCGCTAGAAGGCGGTCCGCCAAAAGGGGGAAAATAGCACTGGGGCCCAAGGCTTGATTTTTGATATAAACAGCGATTTTTACCCCTTTAGCGGCCCTCAGATCGTGTAATTGTTGGGCAAGGTCTAATGATGGCCCCAGCTCCCCTGATCTCGAATCGATTTCGAATAGAATCTCCTCCCCTTCAAACTTATCCAACTGATCTTTAATGCCTTGCAACTTTTCTGCCGATAAATGATCGGAGAAATTCAAGATCAAGGGGGCGTCCCCCCGGCAAAAAGCACATAAAGCTATGAATAGGAAGGATATAACACATTTACACATCTTCTTTAAAAGTAAAAAATTAACTGAATTTTGTCCAACTGTTTAAATTTTAATCTTTATCATATAAAATATTGTTTAGATGAATACCCGAATTGTCATTCAAAAGCACTGCGAAGTAGTGGGCGTGGATTCCGATCCAAAAGAAAAGGACACCTATAATGTCCGAGTTCTTTTGACAAAGGAAACGGAAGAATTCGCTCCCGAAATTCCTTTAAAATTAAAAGGGTCTTCCCAGGAAATCGTTAAAATCCTCT
>CAJCIW010000235.1 GCA_903970455.1 Verrucomicrobiota bacterium
TTCGGAGAAATGGGTGGTAGAATAGACAATGAAAGATCATAAACAATGCCACTTTTTAAAGAAAAAGGTGACATTTCTAAAAAACTCGAAAGGGTGACATTTCTATTTAACGCTAACATAATTTAATTAACTCTTTGGGTTTTAATGCCTTGGAATTAGATCTCCTCAAGATCTGAACCGTTTTTCTCCTCGGGAACCGTAAAATGTATTTCCTTACAACCTCTACTCGAAATCCTTGTCAAATTTAAAATTTTAAGTTATCCTGATGGGAAAAAAAAGAATCACTCAAACGGAGGTCTATGAAAAAGAAGAATTACTGCAGAGCTGGATTCATTGGATTCGTGTTGTCGATTGTTTGTCAGACGTCCTTTCTTCATTGTGTCCCTATTTCTGGAAATTGGGAAGAGTATCGAACCGAGGTGTTGAAAGAACAACCTAATTTTAATGGATGGTGTCCTAAAGAAAAAGCCGTATCCATCATGAACCTTCTTTTGGCAAATCCTTCCGATGTTTGCGTCGAGGTGGGGGTTTATGGAGGAAATTCCTTTTTCCCTCTTGCCTCGGCCTTGGCATTTAAAGGAGAAGGCATTGCGTATGCTATCGATCCCTGGTCGAATGAAGCGTGTATCGAAAATTATCAACCGGATGAAAAGATTTACAAACAATGGAGCAAAGAGGACCTGAAAAAAATCATGCACAAGTTTGTAGAAGGGATGCACAGAAATCAATTAGATCCCTTTTACGTGATCATGCGGATGTCTTCTTCCCAAGCGTATCATTATTTTGAAGATGGATCGATCGACTTTATCCATATCGATGGAAATCATTCGGAAGCGTCCGCCGTTTTCGATGTGCAGCATTGGCTTCCTAAAGTCAAAAAGGGAGGAATCATTTGTTTTGATGACGCGCAATGGAAATCCACCCAGTCTGCGGTCAAGATCCTATTGAGTTCCTGCCAGCTCATGTCAGAATCACCTCCTAAGAAGCAATGGCTCTTTTTCCGAAAACCGTAAAGGAAAAAAGATGGAATTGCCTCTAGTTGGGTTGGGAACTTGGGAATTGAGAGGGGATGAGTGCGCTGAAGTGGTAGAAACTGCCATCGAGTTAGGCTATCGCCATATCGATACAGCGCATGTGTATCAAAATCATCGGCAGATTAAAAGAGCGATTGAAGGCTTTGATCGGAAGCAGCTCTACATCACTTCAAAAATTGCCCTCGAAGAGCAAGTCGATCCTAAAAATCCTGAAAAGTCTGTGCCAAAAGCTTGCGAGAGCGCTCTCGAAGAACTCGGCACAGACTACTTGGACCTTTATCTGATCCATTGCCCCCATCCAATTTTTCCTTTGGAAAAGATCTTTCCTCTTTTCGAAAAGTTGGTTGATCAGGGAAAAATCCTCAAAGCAGGTGTCAGCAACTGCAATATCCATTATTTGGAAGATCTGCGCAAAGCAGGCTTAAAACCGTTTGCCAATCAGGTCGAGTTCCATCCGTATTTGAACCAAAGGGAGCTATTGGATTATTGCAATTCTCATCAGATTAAACTGATTTCCTACCGCTCCTTCGGCAAAGGAAAGCTCCTGAAAGAAGAACCTCTCTTTGAGACGATCGGAGAAAAATATCACAAAACGGGCGCTCAAGTCATCTTGCGGTGGCTGATTGAAAAAGGGATTCCAGTGATTCCGAAAGCCTCTTCAAAAAACCATCTGAAGGAGAATTTGGATATTTTTGATTTTTCTCTAACGCAAGTAGAAATGAAAAAAATAGAGAATCTCCATGTCAATAAGCGGTTTTGCCGACCCGAAGATCCTGTTCACAAATATTAGGTATACCGTGCCGGCTTAGGTTGTTTGAATTTTGACAGCGGATTTTGAGTCCCAGTAGCGTTGCGGAGATCGCCGCAAACTTCAGTATGTTAGCAAGATCGAGCAATGCGCTCGGGCTCAAAAGAGGCTCAAGAAAATTCACTCAAGATGAGCGGGCGCGGTATAATTAATCGATGAGAAATTGAAAAGATCCCGGCGTTGCTAACAGCAACTGTTCTATTAACTTAGGAAAGGCCTGCATCCGCCGGGTTAAATCCTGTTGAGTCCATGGGTAAATTCCCACATCAGTGAGAAATTGCACGCCAGAGAGGAGAAATTCTGCGCATTCAAGAGGGGTTTCGGTTTTAAATATCCCTTCCTCACACCCTTGACGAATTAATTCAGCATACAAAGGGGCGTGTTTGATGAGGATTGCCGCCAGAAGGCGGGTATGCATAGCATAATTACCGGGTTGATGCAGATGATCTAAAATGTCGTTGTTATCTGCAGCTATTCTGCCGGCCTTCACGAGCAGCTTCATCTTTTCCAAAGCATTCTCTTCAGCTGCCGCTTTGATGAGATTCTGCATCTTATCGAAATTCTCCTCGATGATATCTTCGATAACGGCTTCTAGCAGTTCTTCCTTCGATTTGAAGTAGTGATAAATCGTGCCCTTGGCAATGTTTAAAGCCTCCATCACATCCTGCATGGTCGTTTTTTCATATTCTTTCGTTTTAAAGAGTTTTCGAGCGGTTCTTAAAATATCCGCCTTTCTCTCTCCAAATTTCTTTACAATTCTAGTCATGGTTTCAACCTCTCCTCATTATAAACCTAAGTTTCTCAGGGTCAATCTATTTTTGATGTTGACCGACCGTCGGTCGGTTAGTATACTCTCTCCTTTTTACTGGGATGGGTTCTTCTATGCAGATCAAATTTTTAGCAACGTGCCTAATTTTCGCTCTCACATTGACAAAAGGAGATTCAAGCTCTATTTCTTTCAGGGGGGACAACAAAATGAAAAATAAACGGGTTCTTATTTCAGGAGCGGGGATTTCCGGTCTCACCACGGCTTATTGGCTAAAGCAATATGGCTTTGAGCCAACTGTGGTGGAAAGGCATCCTGTCCTGCGCACGGGAGGCTATAAAATCGATATTCGAGGCGCGGCCATCGAGGTGATCAAAAAAATGGGAGCTTACCCTGTTGTTCTGGAGGGGATCACTGAAATCCAGGGAGCGACGATCATCGATAGCTCCGGCAAGCCGGCAACGGAGCTGACCGCAGATCTTTGTGGCGGCCGTGTAGAAGGAGATATCGAGATCATGCGCGGCGACTTGTGCGAGATTTTATTCAAGCACATCGGAGAAATCGACTCCCTTTTTGGGGATTACATCACTCAGATCACGCAAAAAGAGGAGGGTGTGTATGTCGAGTTTGCCCAAAACGAGCCGCGCATGTTCGATCTTGTGATCGGAGCTGATGGTTTGCATTCCGCCGTGCGGAAATTGGTGTTTGGAGAGGAATCGTATTTTCTAAAGGAACTCGGGATGTACATTGCCGTCTACCGCGTCCCTAATTTTTTGAATTTGGATCGTAGGGAAATCGAGTATTTCGAGGCTCAAAAATTTGTCAATGTGTATAGCTCGCGAGGCGATGTCGATGCGACGGTGGGTTTTGCTTTTGCTTCTGAACCCTTGCAATTTGACCCTCGCAATACGGCTCAACAGCAAAAATTGTTAGAGGAGGCATTTACAAATGTAGGATGGGAAATTCCTCGTTTTCTAGCAGCGATGAAGGGGGTTCCTGATTTTTATTTTGATTCTGCCGCGCAAATTCGCATGCCCCATTGGTGGGAAGGACGTGTCGCCCTCGTCGGAGATGCAGGCTATGCTCCTTCCCCTTTATCGGGGCAAGGCACGAGTGTGGCGATTGTGGGAGGCTATGTTCTTGCAGGGGAACTCGCCAAAGCGGAAGGGGATCCCACTCTTGCTTTCACTGAATACGAAAAGGAGTTACGCCGATTTGTCAAAAAGAATCAGGAACTCGTCAAGATGAATGTCGCACTCATGGCAGAAAAAGACACCTGGATCGCTTGGCTGCATCGTCAATTGATGGAGCTTTTACCTGGAAGTTGGTTGGAACTTCTCAAAAAATGGGGAACCAAGCGGATCCATGAAGCGGCCAACGATCTCGAACTCAAGAACTATCCATAGGTAACTGGAGCATCGCTTGCGCGTTAAAACCCGAATACGTCAAATAGACCCCCAAAATGATCAAAATGATCAAAAGGAACCAATACTGGTTCCGAAAGAAAGGATAGATCTTTTTTTGCAGGAGGGAGGGGAAAGCCGTTCTCATCACACCTCGAACAATCATCAGGTAGGCAAGGAGGGTGATCACGCCTCGCCAATTGCCCTCCCAAATGGGATGTGCAATGGCAATGGCAAGCCCAAGCAAGAGGGAGAAGGACCCGGAATAAAAGAGAAGTCCTTTGGAGGCTGCAAAATCCTTGACAGCTCCTTCGGCCTCCTTTCGACGCACGAGCAGATCAAAAGCGACGATGAGTAAGTAGAGTCCAAGTAGTTTAGCCAAAAATAGAGATAAGTCCATACAACACCCCTTTTCTTTCTTCTAATAAACGATGGAGAATTTATCTACTTATTATTTCCAAAGGGAGAATTTTCTGGTTAGTTCGGAGACCTCATCCCAATTGCCAAATAAAATGACTCCATAATAAATCAGGGCTTCTTCTTTTGTCTCTTTGGTGCGCTCCAACTGTTCGCTGTATGTCCCAATCGTCATTGTGTTGATGAAATCGACGCATGGAATCCCCTTTTGGCGCGCGGCTTTTCTGAGCGCCCGGATCTTATTTGAATTTGCCTTTAAGATCATAAACGGCATCTCGGAAATATACGGATGGCTTTCCCCATCTCCATCGATGTAGTTCGTCAGACGCAACGGTTCTTTGCCAATCTCAGCGCCAAAGCCGATGGACATGTGGGCCAAAGCATTCATGATGACGCCGGGTTCAATCTTCTCATTCATCACTGCGACTAATTTTTTTTCAAACATATCGTCCTCTAAATTTTAAAACGGGAAAAACTGTTTTTCCAATTGTGTTCGATGGCATGCAACGCTTGGGTGAGGTCTTTTTGTTTTAAGGCCTCTATAATTTTTTTGTGCTCATCATAGGAAAGAGCGGCATCTTTGATTTTATCAAAGTAATAAAGATCTAATCTTTTTAACTTATTCTTGATGTCGGAAATGATTTTTTCGAGTTCTTTGTTCTGTGCCAGTTCGACGTAGGCAGAATGGAAATCATGGTCAGCTGCAAGCGCTGATAAACGGTCCCGCGCTTTCATTTTCTGCAAAAACCGTTCATTGGCTTCGACCATGACTTGAATATGATCTTTTGTGATGGAGCCAAAAGCTTGGCTCAAAGCCAACGGTTCCAAAGTCCATACGATCGAATAAAGATGAAAGGCATTGTGAAAATCGATCGAACTGACAAGGGTAGAGCGATTAGGTTTGGTGTGAACCAACCCTTCCTCTTCAAGGCGGAGCAAGGCTTCTCGAATAGGAGTTCTGCTCACGCCGAGCTGCACCGCCAAATCTTTGTCACGCAGCTTCATTCCCGGCGGAAAAGTCCCTTCGAGAATCCAGTCGCGCAGCTTCAAGTAGGCTTCTTCCCGAACAAATGTGCGTTGAATCTTTTCGTTCATAAGTGATATGTAATATATCACTCAAGAGAATTTAGGGAAACATAAAATATTTATTTTAAAAATTAGAAGCCGTAGATGAGTTTAAAACAGGCGTCTTCGTCTTTGATCAATTCCAGCTTCAAAGCATCTTGAGGCGTGGCCCAAGTGTAGCCTTTGTGTTCCTTAAAGTTGATTTGAACGGCGGAGGGATCTCCCTTTAATTTAGTCCGGAACATATGGTAAACAAAATGGTCTTTTTCATTGTATTCGATGTAAACAGAT
>CAJCIW010000236.1 GCA_903970455.1 Verrucomicrobiota bacterium
TACCTTTTCCTCTCGAGAAACAACATCATTAAGATATTAAGTCATTAAGACATTAATATAGTAGCCGCCCACGCTTGGGCGTGGCGACTACATTTTTGAAACTCAAATTTTATCACTTAGGGCAATCATTTACCGTATCTAAGAGCTAATCCTCTTATGCATTTCAGAATCATCAATTGCTGCTAAAAGATCCTATTTGTGTTATTCTTTTGCTAACGCAAGTACGTGAAAAACCGTGTTATAGATCCTACATATCATATTCAATATAGGAATGATAAAATGAATATTCAGATCCTTAATCTTTTCGCTATTTCACGCAATGACAAAAAAGGCTTATTAACTGGAAGCCTAAAGGTTAATCTTCCAGATTTAGGAATCCACATTCTTGGTGTTTATTTTTCCAAGCGCAAGGATACGTGGTATTTCAAAGTTCCGTTCAGAAAAGGAATCCACCATGAAACAGGTGAAGAAGTTACTTATCCTCTTTTTGTCTTTGAAGAACATGAAAAGCAACGCGCTTTTATCAATGCTCTTCATGTGAAGGGTCGTGAATTCATTGAAAACAGGCTATCCGACACCGAAAATCCGCTTGTTTTTTTGAAAATGAAGCCAAAAAGTGTAAAAAAATAAGGAAAAAGCACTAAAAACAATGATTTTTCCTTGATTTTGAGATAATGTTTCTCCTCTAGAGGTATTCAGTTTGCTATGTATTTCGATAAAAAGTGGGGGGGGTTATGGGTAGTTGGCATATGTATTGGCAAAGAAAGAATCACATACCCAAAAAACTTTGCTCACAGCTTCCTTGCTATGATTCGTTTGCGATATTTAAAGAAAACCTCCTATTTCTTAACGATCACTGCAATAGAGTGTATGCTCGTTTAGAGAACGATGGATTTCGTGGGAGTTGTGCAGGTTGGCCATTTTTTCTATCTGTAAGCAAGCAGCCTTGTCATTTCGGTGGATTCAGGTATTTTTTCCATTGTACGAATTGCGGAACCAGGATGCGAAAGGTGTATTTGTATAGAGGACACTTTGAATGCAGAAAGTGTTTAAACCTCGGCTATACCAGTCAAAGATTGAAGCCAAGCGACCGTTTCTTAGAAACTATGCATAAACTTAGGGGTTCTCTTATTTACAAGAATGGGGGGTTTGAGAACACCGATAAACGGCCTCGTGGAATGTGGAGTAGGACTTATAAAAGAATCACATCAAGGATGGATAAACTTTATTGGAAATCTTCAATGGCTCTTTACCTTAGATATTCGGACATACGAAATGATGAGGCTTTCCAGGATATTTTCGAGCCAGCTAGGCAAAGAGCACAAAGAGTTTAGTCAAACATGTTCATTTGGTTCTTTGGAACAGGATAGACCGCTTCTACAGCCATTCTTATTGCTTCCGAAACTGTTATTTGTCGCCCCTCTTGCGTGCTCATTCTAAGAGCCATGTGCTTAACTCTATCCGCTTGTTTTTTTGAAAGGACAACAGAAAGTCTTGTTCCGTCTTTGATTTCTTTAGGGCGACCCATCTCGCGATCCTCTCATAAAATAGTAAGTTACTACCATAAACGATCACTGTGGAAATGTTCAACAATTTCAGTCAGGCATTAATTCTTTTGGCGAAAGTTCTAAAGCTTTTGCTAAATTTACAAGGCTTTCGATAGAGGGGTTTCGTTCGCCTCTTTCGATTCCTCCTATGTAGTTAACGTGAAAATTTGCTCTTTCTGCCAACTGTTCTTGCGTAAGACCTAACTCGTATCGACGTAATCGTACTTTTTTAGCCAATTCTGTCAGTATCGGTGACTTTACTTTCGCCATTCTCAATTCCCCTTGTAGTGTTGAGAAAAGGCTAAAGGTTGTCTTTATCGAATTACACACACGATCGTGTTGAAAATAAACATCATGGTGGGTTATAGTGTCTTGTTTTGAAAGGTTTAGAAATAGGTATATGGATGAGTCGATTTAAGGTTGCGTGTGTTGAAATTCAAGGAACCAGGCCTTTGTTTTGGCATGCTTTTTCCGTTGATGCCTTGTCAAAAGATCGAAAGGAAAAAACTGGATCAGCAGGAAACGACCCAGAAGAATGGAAACGCTCGGTGCTGATAACCGAAAATCGGCAGCTTTATTTGCCTGATACGTACGTTTTTGGCTGTATATGCAATGGAGCAAAGTATTTAAAGGTTGGAAAGGGGTCTTTACAGCCAAAAGTTGCTGCTACTGTTCAGGTATTAACCGAAAAAGCTCTTGTTGACCGTTTTCTTCCTTTAAACGAAGAGCTGTCCACCCAGTCAGACGCGCTTGTTTATCTCGATATTCGTGGTGTTAAAAATCCATCTACAAAGGGGCGCAATGTCAGATATCGTGTTGCTGCGTCAAAAGGTTGGAATTGCTCTTTTGATGTTACTTGGGATAGCAGCATTGTTTCTGTAAACGAGCTTGCTTCGATCTTAAATGATGCCGGTAGCTTTGTTGGTCTTGGGGATGGAAGGTCTATCGGGTTTGGTAGATTCAAGGTTTCTGGTTTTAAGGTTGAGGATCACAGTTCATAGATTTCATGTGGCATGCCGTGGTTGGGTGCGGTCTGGATCGGTCCGGCGCGGTTCGGTGTGGTGAGGCATGGTGGGCTATGGCTGGGCTTGGTAAGGATTGGTGTGGGGCCGCTGTATAGCGGCCATTTAATTCAAGGTTGCGCTTTATGCCTAAAAGCAGACAAAAAACGGAAATTTGGCGTCAAACTAGAAGAAAGGTTTTTGAAAGGGATCTAGGGCTCTGCCAAAGGTGTGGTAAGGGTCTTCAGTTAAAGTCGTGTCATGTGGATCACATTGTTTCGGGGAAGCTCGGGAGCAACCATATAGATAATTTAAGGTTGCTTTGTCGGTATTGTCACACTCTTCGAGCGGATAAACGACATAGAGGAATGGTGTCTTCAGCATTATGTCAAGGATTGATTGGACCTGATTGGCGAAATCATCTTTGGGAAGGTTAAAAAAGGTGGGTTTATGGGAAAGAAAGGTTTAGAGATAGCTGATAGCATTGTGCAGAAGATTTTTGATTTTTTAATCTTATTGATTGGTTTTGTAATATTCCTATTCGCAATCTTTATGTACTTCAGAGGAGATTATCTGAATTGTCAGTGCTTGTTGCTTATGCTGTTGATTTGCTCAATAAAAAACTGGAAGGATTTTTTAAAGCGAAAGGACAAAAAACTGTTAGATGAAATGAAAAAACAAGAGGGGAAAAATGAGTCGATATAATCTGTCTGATTTCATAAATAAGCAAGTTGAGGTGGCCGTTAGCATAGAAAAAGTGCGAATGGCAGAGAAATTCATCTCCGAAAAGCAAATGCATTTTGAAATGCAATATGCTGTAGATTTATTGAATGAAGCCCTCTCTGGATTTAAAAGATTGACGAACACACCGGAGGCTGATAACGGAAGCTATAAAAAGGACCCAGCCTTTCTTTCCCTAGTAGAGCAATCACATGATGATCTTGTGGATCAGTTAAGCTGTTTCTGATAAATGATTGAAAAACGATAACGGCAAGAATAAATCTCTTTTGTTAATATTTAAATGTTCATCATTAGATTTTGCAGTCTTGGCATGTTGTTGTAATTTATTTAGAAAATGTCGGACATTCCTTTTGCTTAAAAAAATCCCTCCTTTGCCTCCAATCTAATGTCGGGTACCGTTCTAATTCATTCATGTTACATCCAAGATTGGCCATTCTGCGGATGGTTTCGCGATCAATGCCTAATTTTTTAGATAGGGTGATGCAACTGATATTTTTCCCATCAATTTTCAGTGTAATCCTGCGGTTATTAGTTTGTTCCTCAGATGTTTCCCATTGAATATTTCCAACTTCATAGCCTTTTTCATTATCTATACGGCCAATGCTAAAGTTTTCTGAGGGGCGTTTGCCTATGTCTGTAAAAAACTTCAGGAAATCGTATCGGTATTCATCACAAATCGTTATCCCACGCCCCCCATAGTTGTGGTATTCTGGGTTGTTTTTATTGCAACAGCGTTGAACTATGTTGCACCAAACAAAATACTCTGGAGTGTCTTTCATGCCATGTTTTATGAGATTACACTTAGTACACCGCTGTGATCGACCGTTAAGCAGATAAGAACCAGGGATTTCTTTTATGTCTCCGCATTTGCATTCGCACACCCAAAATTGACGCCCATTCTCGTCTGTCATTCCTTTGCCTATCACAAGTCTATGACCGAATTTTTTATTCAAAAGGTTCGCTGCATCTTCTTTCATCTTTTGAATTTTTAAATACGCTTTGGTTAGCTCTGGGTTTTTAGTTCTTTGAATTCTGCTATGAATAGATGATTTAGCCACTCCAAGCGTTTTAGCGCATTCAGCGATATTTCCGTTTGTTTCATACAGAAGTATTATTAGATCATTGTCTTCAAAGACTTTTTTTGCTGGCATATCAATCGACCGAGAATTTCTTTTTTTCTGTAGCGATCTTTATTTTTCAATCTTTGGAAGGTTGCTCATACGTGTTGCCTCTAATATCGGCAAGTTTGCTTCTGTTGGCACATAAACGACCTGCATGTGATTTGATTGAAGCCCTTGGATCCAAAGATATCTTAGATAGCCTTCGTTATTTTGTAGAGAATCTCCGATGATTTTGTTTGCTTTTGAGACACCCTCAGCGCGGATAACCTCTGCTTCTGCTAAAGATTTGG
>CAJCIW010000237.1 GCA_903970455.1 Verrucomicrobiota bacterium
CGAGCAAGCCGACGCCGATCCAGTCGCAATGGGGTTTGTGAAATTCTTTTTCTCGGTCGACGAAGAAATAAACGATGCCGATAGCAACGGCGACGACAGGGATATCGATCCAATAGATCCAATGCCAATTCAGCCAATTGAGAATCAAGCCGCTTACAATCGGACCGCAGGCAAGAGACAAGGATGCAAAGATTGACCAGATGGCAATCGCCTTCCCTTTTTGATTTTCAGGAAATTGATGGACGAGGAGAGCTTGAGAGAGTGGCAAGATCATCGACCCGGCCAATCCAAAGAGACCCATGCATGCGATGAGAAACTCTATCCGGGTGGCAAAGCCGCCAATCACAGAAGCAAGCAGAGCTGTAGCCAGGCCCCAAAGATATAGCTTTTTCCTCCCATAGCCATCGCCTAGCTTACCCATCGTCAAAAGGGGAACGCAAAGGAAGATGCCGAAGCAGTTCATCATCCACTGTAATTGCAAGACAGAGGCAAAGAGATCTCTTTGGATGGAGGCGAGGGCTGTATTCACAAGGGACCAAATCATCCCTAAAACAACGAGACCGAGGCCAATTCCCGCAATGGCAAATGCTTTTTTTGTAGGAGCTCGCATATTTTATGGAAGGGTATCAAAAAGTAGGATTGGCAACTATTATTTCTTTCACTCAGGCTGATTGTGTACTTGTTGCCGCGGTGGTAAAAAAGCCTCTTGCAGTAGATGGGTAACTCCGGAGCAGATCATCTGGACGGCGATGAGGGAGATCAGCATTCCTCCGAGTTTTTGGCAAGCGAGAAGCCCTTTTTTCCCAAGGAAGTATTTAATATTTGATGAGAGCAATAAGATGATAAATGTCGGTATCCAGGCCAGAAGAATGATCGAGGACATTGTCCAGACGTTTTGAACCTGTTCCGAATAAACCATGACGGTTGTGATCGCGCCCGGTCCTGCGACAAGCGGGGTGGCGAGCGGGACGATCATGGGCTCTGAACGTTTGGAGTCGGAAGTGTCCATAGGACGGGGAAAGATCAGGCCCAGTGCGATAATGAACAGCAGAGTTCCTCCTGCGACGCTGAGAACGGGCTGGGAGATGCCGAGAAGTTTCAATACTTCGTCCCCAAAAAAATTAAACAATAACAAGATGAACAAGGCGATCAGCAGTTCGCGGAAGATGATCCGCCGTTGTTTTTTTACATCGAATTTGGAGAGGAGTCCGACGAAGAGAGGAACGCTTCCGAGGGCATTCAGGACGAAAAACAAAGAGAATGTCTTGGCGAAGAAGGACATAGGCACACCTCTGAGTTAAAATATTTTTATATATTTATTTTGGTTTTTTTACAATATTGCGAATAAACAGAAAGTTTTTGTTTTTTCTGGTTTCTTTCTCTATAATGCGCATAAAAATTAGAGAGCCTCGTGCAAAATCAGAAAAAATTCAAAGTGGTAACCCTTGGCTGCCGGACGAATCAATATGAGTCGCAGGCTTATTCCGACCAGCTCAGCGCTTTAGGCTACACTCCTGCTCAGGGTGAGGAGGAGGCCGAGCTTTGCATTGTCAATACCTGCACCGTGACCGAATCGGCGGATAGTTCCAGCAGGCACCAGATCCGTCTTCTTGCCAGGCAAAATCCCGGCGCCAGAATCGTGGTGACGGGGTGTTTGGCCGAACGGAAGCCAAAAGAGATGGCAGACCTTCCCGGCGTGGACTTCGTTGTTCCGAATCGAGAGAAAGAAAAGCTGGTCAACCTAGTATTTCCGGAAGAGGAAGTCGGGGAGTTTTCCATCAAGCATTTTGAGGCGCATACGAGGGCTTTTGTCAAAGTCCAGGACGGTTGCGATTCCTACTGCACTTACTGCATTCTGCCCTATGTCCGAGGCCGTTCCCGATCGAGGCGGCTGGGCGAGATCCTCGAAGAGATCCGGGTGCTCATTCGTAATGGGTTCAAAGAGATCGTTTTGACCGGGATTAACGTGGGGGATTTTGATGGGGCGCCGCAAGAAGGGGAGGCGCCTGTACGTCTTGCTGATCTTGTCCGGGCTGTCGATGCGTTGGAAGGATTAAAAAGGCTACGGGTCTCCTCCATCGATCCCGATGAAGTCGACGATGATCTTGCCGATGCCATCCTAAACGGTAAAACGACGTGTCCGAGCATGCATATCGTGCTTCAATCGGGCTCGAATGTGATTTTAAAACGGATGAACCGGAAATACACGCGTGAAATCTTTATCGACACGTTCGAAAAATTGAAGAAAGCCCGTTCCGATTTTTCCTTTACTACAGACATTATCGTCGGCTTTCCGGGAGAGAGCCAGCGGGATTTCGAAGACACGCTTGAGATCATGGACAAGGTGCGTTTTGCCAAGGTGCATATGTTCCCGTTCAGCGTAAGAGAACGGACGCGGGCGGCGCTCTATCCGAATAAAATTCCTCCTGAACTTATCCAGGAGCGGAAACAACGGCTGCTGAGGCTGACTGAGCAGCATGCCTTCGAACTGAGAAAGAGCTATGTGGGTCAAAAAAGATCGGTGCTCTTTGAAAGAGCGGAAAATAGAACCCTCAGCAGCGGTCATACGGACAATTTTCTTCCTGTGATCGTCGAAGGGGAGTCCGTTCAGGCTAACGACCTGCTTGACGTGGTGTTGATCGAGAATAGGGAGGATGCACTCGTGGGGAAACTATTAACCTGAGTTTTGATTGGCGCGTCCATAGGTGCCTCCAGTTTTTGAACGCGCCAAAATTTGCAAAAATCACCTCGAAATGTACGGCAATCTACTATAAAATGAACCCAAAACTCAGGTTAAAGAATAACCCTCCACCGAGGTATAATGGGTGAAATGAGAGTATTTAGATTTTTTCTTTTTGCCTTTTTCTTTTCTGCCTTTTTTTTCCGACTAGAAGCTTTGACTTTGGAGGAAAAGTTTACCCAGGCTACAGCCGGCGATTTTATCGTCACTGCGCAAGAAAGCAATTATTCTTTGCTTTTCATCCGCTCGATCACTGCCGAGACCCTTTTATTGGAAGAAATTTCCATTCCGGAGCACCAGATCGACACCAAAAAAATCGGCTGGCACGACTGGATAGCTAAAAAAGCCCCGGGCCACACTTCTTGGACTCTCTACGAGATCGACCGGAAAAGTGGAGAATTGATCGAGTGTTTTTCTTATAGTAAAAACGGCTGGATCTATCTCGATGCATCTGAACAGTTTTTAACGCGCCTCCTCTCCCTTCCGCTCAATACAGTTTACGAAAAAGAGAGGAAACGGATCGGTCCCCCTCCCGGAAACGGTGAGGAAGACCGGCGCGGGGTGTGGAACCCCCCTCTTGTCGTCGAAGGGAAAAAAATCGGAAAGGCTTCATTTGAAGTCTTTAAGGCAAGATGGCCGGAGGATGGGACAAGACTCAGCCGCTGTTTCATTGAACTCTATTTCAATAAAGAAGAGTCTTCTTTTCCATTTCCCTATTGGGTTGAGGTGCAAAGCCCCCATTATGTTTTCAAAATGCGCACGATCGACTCAGGACACAACCTCTTCTCTCCAATGACAGGAGGCATGCCCCATCGCCCCCCGAAAATCCTCGGCCTTGCCCAAGAAGGGATCGAAGCATGGACGCTTCCCATCCAAACGCCCCCTTATTTTGAAAAGCTGCATCTGTTCGCTCTCGACAGCAGCAGCGACACCAAAAGAATGATTCCCATTTCTTTCCGGCTTCAGCAAACTCCCGATTCGGAAAAAAAGGTTCTAGTTATTCCCTCTTCGGATTTGAAGCAACTGTTAAAATCTGAGCACCGCTACCGATGGGTGCTGATACCCGAAGGAAGTTCCGACATTTACGTCGAATCGGAAGAAACTTTCACCTACACCTCTATTGATTAATCTGCTTTTCGTTTAGTACCCCCATTTCGATGTCTGTCATTGTCGTTGCAGAAGAGGGAGCGGGAGCTTCTTTATTCGCCGTGGATGAGACTCGGGGCTGTGGTGGTGGTGGTGCTTGAGTCGTTGAGGCTTCGTTCCCCTCGACTTTTTTCTCTCCTGGCTTCGAGCTTAAGGTTTCCTTCTCCTCCCCTTTTTTCTCCGTGGATGAGGTTTCAGACTGCGGCTGCGATGGTCCTGCTTGATTTGTTGAAGCTTCGTTGCTCTTTTGGGAAGAAGAAGCGGTTGGTGGTTGTGGTGAAGGCGTAGAATCAGACATTGAAGAAGCTCCTCGAGGCTTAGGAATGACTGGGGTGGCGAGATTATCGGCGAGGCGAGTCAATCTTGAAAGAGGCTTTCCTTCATTGTCGACAATTTGGCAAAAACGCTGCAAAGCCCAATTCACATTATACGTGTCACTGTGGATGCAGGTTAAGAATTTCCCTTTCAACGTGTTGATCGTACCAGAAAATCCCTGCACCTTTTCAATATACCCTTTGCAAATTTCCTCATGTTTTTTCATCCCTTCTAAAAATTCAGGTTGCTCACTCTTTAATCGTTCCTCGTCGGCATAGTTTCGAAGATGAGCAGGGGTTAGAAATTCGATCCTTCTTGTTAGCTCTGAACTGTAAAGCCCAATTTTCACACAAGTTCCTTTAAAGGCCCAATATTTTGTTAAATAACCCTCCCGCTCTCTTTCTAAGTCCTCTTTTTTCGGTAAGGGTTTCACTTTTTCATTCTGAAAATCGCTGCCTCGATTGCGAACCGTCACCTGAAATGTCTCTAACGATTCGTATTCTGCTTCCCATTGGGGATGGAATACTTGAAAATCTTTCTCAGTTTGGTTGAAGAGTGCATCTTTCGACTCTTGAAGATTGGAAAAGAATGGATCTGGAGTCTGGGGTTTGATCGTTAGAGTTGAAGATGATGTCGGTGCTGCCATAAATACCTCCAAAATTGGGTTTAGAAAGTTGAAAAACTTTCTTTGGCCTCATATTTTAGTCAAAACAAAATTAAGTTCACTAACTGTTTATTTTCTGCTATGATTTAGCCATGAAAAATAAGAATTTCCTCGAAATTCCGTCTCATTCTCTGCACGGCAAAGGGTACCGTATCATCTTTGAAAAGGGGGACAACCTACGCGAGAATGAAAAAATTGGTTTAGAAGCGTTTTATGAGAAAATCCACGACAACCCTCAAAAGCATATCGGTGAATTAGAGAGTTTTTACAAAACCCATCTCCATATCCCTGAAATTGCCAACCTTTTGGCTTTTGCCTATCTGCGTCTCAAGAAAAAAAAAGAGGCGGAGTCCCTCATTGAAAAAACATACCGCGAACACCCCGATTATTTGATCGCTAGGATTAATTATGCCGAACAAGCGTTGCGCTTGGGAAAAAAGGAGCTCGTCCCCCAAATTTTCAACGATTGCTTCGACTTAAATGTCTTATATCCTCATAGAGAAAATTTCCATTTTGCCGAATTCCGTGGGTTTACGACCCTCATGGGCTTTTACCATTTGGAAATCGGAGAAAAAGAAAAAGCGGAGGAATTTTACGAGCTTGCCTTCCAGGTCGATCCTCTCCACCCCTCCGTCGCTGCCTTGGAAAGAAAACTCTCAAAAATTTCCTTACTTAAAAAAATCATATTCACACTGCAAAAGCTTGCCCGCATTTCTAAAAACACGTAGATTGTTCGATAAAATTATTTCAGAGATCCAATGAAAATTTACTCTCTAAGAAAGAGCAAGCACGTTCTGCGCCACTGCTTCCATCTCTTCAAAAAAAAAGAAAAGAAACTTCCCCCCGAAAACCGCATTCTGCTTGCTGAAACCCTAACGGCCCTTCAAGAGGAAATTCTGTTTGAACGGCGGGAAAAGGCCGACGAACTGGCAAAACAGATAGAGAATTT
>CAJCIW010000238.1 GCA_903970455.1 Verrucomicrobiota bacterium
TCTCAAATAAAAATTTACAGGCAAATAAGTAAGTTCTTACTCACTTATCCGCACAAGCTCTATTTTGCTTGCACGTCACTTCATTTCTGTTGTTAAAATAGACGAACCAATCTCGTTGATTCTATTCCTTTTGAAGAACCGTGAACGATTTTTTCGTAAGGAATGATAGAACATACATAATGTGCTGAATTTTCAGCAAATGGTTTCAGAAAATTTTTCCAAATCCTGAATTTTAAATAATTTTTTATCACAAAAAATGAGCTGTAAACCGATCGTTTTCCATAAGTTCGGTTTCTTGAGGTAGGGAAAGCGGTCAGCATGGGGAAGCCCACAGCTGAAAGCAGCTATGGGCAAGAGACAGGATCCAAATCAGGCTCTAAGTAGGAGGTAAATTCCCATTCCTGCAAGGTAGCCGATGGCGACAGGCAGGGAGGCTTTTTTTGCATACGCAATGAAATCGATTTTTTCCATGCCCATCAACGCGACCCCTGCCGCAGAACCGATGATCAGGATGCTCCCCCCGGTACCGGCCGCATACGCGATCATATGCCAAAAGGAAGCATCGGCGGGATACATCTCGAGGGGATACATTCCCATCGTGGCGGCAACAAGGGGAACGTTGTCGATGATTGCTGAAAAGAAGCCGATCAAGATTGCAATCACCGCTTCGCTCCTAAAGACGGTATCCATCCAGTCGGCGAGAACTTGAAGGAACCCGGCCGCCTGGAGGGCATCGACGCAGAGAAGTATCCCCAGAAAAAAGAGGACCCCGGAAGTATCGATCCGCGTCAAAACATGGGGAACCCGCAACTGTTCCCGTTCTTTGAACGGAAAATGCATGAGGTCGGTGATGAGCCAAAGGACAGAAAGGGCCAAAATGACTCCCATAAACGGAGGGAGCCCGGTGAGGGCCTTAAAAATCGGGACAAAAATCAGCCCTCCTACTCCAAAACAAAAAACAAGTCTTGCCCCAGGCATCGCCTTGTTGTCTCCCTTGGGCATCGGATGGTCCGAAATTTTTCCTTTTGTCCGAAAGGAATACCAAGCTAAAGGGATGAGAAGAGAAATAATAGAAGGGATAAAGAGCGACTTCATGACGCCGATCGTGGTCAATTGGCCGTTAATCCATAGCATGGTCGTCGTCACGTCGCCGATTGGGGTCCAGGCTCCCCCCGCATTTGCTGCGATGACAACGACACAGCAGAGCAAAAAGCGCTCTTGCTTATGGGGAACAAGTTTCCGTAAAAGGGAGACCATCAGAATCGTCGTGGTCAAATTGTCGAGGACAGCGGAAAGAAAAAAGGCGACAAAGGCGACGATCCAGAGCATTTTTCGATGAGATTTAGTCGTAATCCGATCGGTGATGATTTTGAATCCACGATGGGAATCGATGAGTTCTACAAGGGCCATAGCGCCCATAAGAAAGAAAATAATCTGGGAAACTTCAGACACATGGTGGCCTAAGATTTCTAATCCCTCGCTTGGCGGAGCCTCCGAACAGGCGAGATAAATCGCCCAGCATAAAACCGCAATGAGCAACGCCACTGCGGATTTATGCACTTTGATGTAGTGCTCCAAAATAATGGCCGTGTACCCGAGAGCGAAAACGAGAAGGATAAAAAAACAATGCCAATTTGCGGCGAACTCCATGGTCGATACTCCGTTTCCTATTTTGTATGATTGTTTTTTAGCGCATCAAAAAAAACAAGAAGGAATTGCGCTGACGGAAAAAGAAAAGGTTGAGGACTAACGAAAGGGCAATGGTTGCCCCGGCGGCAAAAAAGAGAGGAGTGTCAGAGAAGAATGAAAATAACAGGGCGAACACGACAGGAAGTGGCATGAAAAATGAAAAAAATTGGGCGGCGAGAAAGGACAACGCAAGCAAAATGAAGGGAGAAGAACCTTGCAAAAACAATTCGGCAAGGCCGCTATTTTTAATGGCGAAGAAAAAAAGATAGGCGCTGAAAATTTCCAAGAGGAAGGGGAGTGGAAATTCTTCCCGAAAAGTTTTCCAATGGGGAAACCGGCACAGTGATAATGATTTTGTAAGTATCCAGAAGCCGATCACAGCGAGCATGACCTGATTGGCAAAAGCCTGGCAAATTTGCCCGGAAGGAACAATCCCGAATAAGGGGGTCAGCAAAGAAGCGATGGCAAAGATCAAATCTCTGGGGTAGGATTTCAAGAGTTTGGAGGCGATCGCGCTCAAGAAAAGCAGGAGGAGGACTACCCCTCCGGCCCAAGACATTAGGAAATCCCGGCTTGGACGATGTCGTGCATGCGTAAAAAGCCAACAGCTTTACCCTGGTCGAGGACAGGGAGGACCATGACAAATTTCTTGGGATCTTTCTGCATGATCTTGAGGGCTTCCCAAGCCAGCTTGCCTTTTTCGATGGTCAGGGCATTCACAGTCATCAGATCTCCGATCTGCTTTTCCAGGACATTGGGGCCTTGGTTCTGCAAGGCGCGGCGCAAGTCGCCGTCGGTGAAAACGCCAAGAAAGTTGCCGCTTTCATCAGTGACGATCAAACCTCCTAATTTTTTATTCGTAAGCTCAGCGAGAACATCAGACAAACGGGCGTCAGGAGCGGCCAGGGGAAGGTGTTCCTCTTTAAACATGAGTTCTTCGACGGTGACAGACATCTTTTTCCCGATCGTTCCGGAAGGATGGTTGAGTGCATAGGCGGAGAGATCAAACCCTTTCGAGCGCATCAATGCAATCGCCAGCAAATCGCCAAAAAGAAGCTGGACGGTGGTTGAAGTTGTGGGAGCGAGATCAAAAGGACAAAGTTCTTTTTCAAACGGAAGATGGACGGATAAATCGCAATGTTTGGCCAGGCGGCTGCCGGAATTGGAGACGATGGCCAATAAACGGGCATTCCGTTTTTTGGCAAACGGGATCAAATTGAGCAATTCTTCGGTCTCTCCGCTTCGGCTCATCAGCACAAATAGATCGTTTTCGGAAAGGATCCCGATATCGCCATGCAAAAAATTTGTCGGAGGAAGATAAAGCGCTTTTGTCCCCGTGGAAATCATCGTCATGGCAATTTTTTCGGCGATGATGCCGCTCTTCCCCACACCGGTAAAGACGATCAGCCCTTTGGTGAGAAGGCATTCCTCCACGACTTTTTCCACTTCAGATAAATCGAGGTTTTCAAAGTAGTGGTCAATGTAGCGTTGTTGCGCTTTTAGCAATTCGGAGAGCATGTGAAAAAAAAATTATAGTTCTGTACTTGCCAGGATTATAAGCGATCACCATTTTTGCGTCAGTTTGAATTGGACAATAAGCTCGTAGAATTTATTTTATCCCATAACGAATAAATATTTTTTTAACTTGAAAAATCCATCTTGAAATATAGATCGCCACTCTTTATTCATTAGAGACTGTTTCATAGGGAGAGGGAGATGGCTTCATCGAAAATTCCGATCGCAGTGGCTTATGGGGATGGGATTGGTCCGGAGATCATGGCGGCAGTTCTGCATGTTTTAGAGGAAGCGGGGGCAGCGCTCGATTATCAGGTGATTGAAATTGGGGAAAAACTCTATTCGAAAGGAGTTTTAACCGGGATTGAGCCTAAATCCTGGGAGACAATTCGGAACACGAAAGCTTTTCTCAAAGCTCCGATCACGACGCCGCAAGGCGGGGGCTTTAAGAGCTTAAACGTCACTGTGCGGACGACGATGGGCCTTTACGCGAACATTCGCCCTTGCGTGGCCTACGCGCCTTTTGTCGCTACCAAACACCCTGGGATGGATGTGGTGATCGTCAGAGAGAATGAAGAGGACCTTTACGCAGGGATTGAATACCGGCAAACTCCCGATCTGTATAAATCGCTCAAGATCATTTCCCGTCCGGGCTCAGAAAAAATCGTTCGGTATGCCTTTGAATATGCGCGCCAATACGGCCGCAAAAAGGTCACTTGCTTTATCAAAGACAACATCATGAAAATTTCCGATGGGCTATTCCATAAGGTCTTCGATGAGATCGCAAAAGAATATGCGGATATTGCAAACGAGCATTGGATTGTCGATATCGGCGCGGCGAAATTGGCGGATACGCCGGAGATCTTCGATGTCCTCGTCATGCCTAACCTGTACGGGGATATTCTTTCGGATGTCGCAGCGCAAATCTCCGGATCGGTAGGGATTGCGGGTTCAGCGAATATTGGGAATCGAGGAGCCATGTTTGAAGCGATCCATGGATCTGCTCCCCGTCGCGCCGGTCAAAACCTCGCCAACCCTTCCGGGCTGCTTTTAGCCAGCGTGATGATGCTGGTCTACCTTGGAGAAGGGGCGATTGCGGAAAGGATTCATAATGCCTGGCTCCGCACGATTGAGATGGGTATCCACACTTACGATATTTTCAAAGAGGGCGTAAGCAAAGAAAAAGTCGGAACGAAGGAATTTGCGGATGCTGTTGTCAAATGCTTAGGACAAAAACCGGAGAATCTGCCCAGTGTTTCCTATCCAGCCTCAAAAAAAATTACCACTTTGCATCCGCCTCGAGCAGGACATCCTGTCAAAAGGGAGCTGGTCGGCGTCGATGTTTTCGTCTATTCTCAAGATTCGGCTGAGGGTTTTCTGAAGATCGCAACGACAAAACAGTGGACTCCTCTATCTTTGCAGATGATCAGCAATCGCGGAGCCAGAGTTTGGCCCGAAGGGCATCCTGAAACTTTCTGCATCGATCAATGGCGCCTTCGTTTCATGCACAAGGACAAATCATCGACGGTGACGCAATCAGAAGTCTTGAAAACTTTGCAAGAGATACAGAACACTGGCTACGACGTCACTGGCTCGGAAAATCTTTATCATTTTGACGGCGCTCCGGCATTTTCATAGATGTGATAAGTGAACGGTAACGTTTCGTCGCAAATGGGACAATCCCGCTTTTTTCGTACAGGTTCGACAGATCGATCTCATCGTTTAAATGCTCAGATAGATAGTGGGTTGCCTCTTCTGCTTTCAAGCATTGGACGATCAGTTTCTTTTCAATCGCAAAGTGGGAAAATGGGGTACCTGGAATATCGATGTGCATGAACCGTTTTCCGGCAAAAAGTGCTTGGATGGCCACAATGGAACGATGAGTAATCCCCAGATCGCATAGGGCAACGGCCTCGTAAGTAGAGAGCTGTTTTCCATCTGAGATAAAATAACGGTGATTTTGCTGGCAAAACCGATCTAAAATTTCTTTTTCCAGTTTGCCATCGGAACGGGGGTGCAGTTGGACAACGACTTGGACTGGAACTTTAAGCTCATTCAAGCTTTTCACAAATAGGATAAAAGACTCTCTGTATCCATTTCCTTTTTCTTGATAACCGCTGATATAAGTTAAAATGGGCTTGTCACGGTTAAATGGCGTTTTTGCCAGGGCCGCCGATTTGTCGACTTCCGCCACTTTATCTTTCCATACATCGAGCGTGGGCTGGCCAAGAGCAATGGCCTTATTACTGTTAAAACGGGTGTTTAAATCATCGGCGATATCCTGCGAGGGAACGAGAACCGCATCGGAAGCCCGCATGATCTTTTCGACATTGGCGACGAGATCTCGAGGGAGTTTGTCGTAGGTGGAGAAATTGTCCCAGACGGAGATGACGCGGCTTCCCTTTTTTTGAAAAACTTCAGCAATCTGCCTTTCAGGTGTAGAGTACATTCCAGTCACAAGGACGGATCCAGGAATTTGATTGATCTTTTCCAGTTCGGCAGCGCTCAATTCATAGAGCCGTTGATGGATTGGGCAGGAAACTCCTAAACTCTCGACTGTGATGTGTTCGAGCGAAGCTTCCATGGCGACTTTGGTCGCCGTGGCCATCGTCAATAGCTGCGATTGGGGCGCCCCTTCCCAGGATTTCAAGACTTGAGCCCAGATTTGGGTCTCGGCGGCGTCAAAGCCGACGAAAAGAATTTCTTTTTCTTTTCCGAACAAGCAGGAGGAAAGGCATAAAAAAGCGATAAGTTTTTTAATCAATTTTGATCTCTTCTTCGAGGTGTTTTTTCAAGGCGCCCAAAAAGCCGCAGCCATACATCCCATCGAGGACCCGATGGTCGAAAGTCAGCGAGACATGCATCATCGAACGGATGGCTAAAAGGTCGTTGTCCAGTGGCACGACTTTTTTGTAGGTTGCCCCGACCCCGACAATAGCGACTTCAGGGAAGCGGATGATAGGAATGCCGATTTGAACCCCTGTCATTCCAAAATTCGTCAAAGAGATCGTCCCTTCACTGACGTCATCGAGGGTGAGTTTGCCGCTGCGCGCTTTGATGGACAATTCACTGATCGCTTTGGCGATTTCCGTAATGCCGAGGCGCTGGCAATGCTTGACGACGGGAACGAGCAGGCCATGTTCGACGCTCACGGCAATCCCCAAATTAAGATAGCGCTTGAGAAGGATCGTGTCCCCTTCAAGGGAAGAATTGATCAACGGATATTGTTGAATAGCCTTAGCTATCGCCCGGGCAACAAAAGCGGTGATCGTCAGCTTGAATCCCTGCTTTTTCAAAAACTCTTCCTTTTCTTTTTGGATCAATTGAATGATCGCAGTGACGTCGACCTCAGTAACGAGGGAAGCATGAGGAGCTTCATAAAAAGAACGGACCATATTGTCGGCGATTGCTTTGCGCATCCCTGTCATCTTCAAACGCTCGACATCATAACCCGAGGAAACGGGAGTTCCGATTGCTTTAGCTGGGCAAGGTTTAACGGGTGAAAGCCGCTTCTCAAGGTAGGCTTCAAGATCTTGTTTGGTCAATCTTCCCCCCGCCCCTGTTCCGGGAATTTTTTCCAACTCTTGAAGGCCGATCCCTTTTTCGCGGGCGAGGCGAAGCAAAGCGGGAGAGAAGAAATCTTTCATTTTTTGATCTTCTTCAGAGCCGGATGGCCCCATCTGCGGTTCAGCAATTGCGCCGCGTCCTTCTACTCGAGATAAAGAACTTGGCTCGAGGCTGATCACGGCGATCAATGCGCCGACTTGCAATTCTTGTTCGGGGACGGCGTGGATTTCTTTAAGAACGCCCGCTGCCGGCGAAGGAATTTCGCTATTGACTTTATCGGTGGACACCTCCAAAAGAGGTTCGTCGAGGCTGACGGGATCGCCGATTTTTTTAAACCATTGGACAATCGTTGCGCTGTGAATGCTCTCTCCTAGCTTGGGCAATAATACCTTAATCTCTTCACTCATTTGACAATCCTATCCAAAAGTTTTGTTACAACGCCTTCCCAATGCTCTTTACCTGCGATGATCTGCAAACGGATTTTCAAAGGCTCTATCTTCAAGCATAGAGAGGGGTCCGGGCGTAATTTGACGTAATCTTTTTCCGTGCACAAAATTGCTTCTGCCCCTTGAGTGCGGCACTCCTTTGCAAATTTCTGGAGTCGGCTATTCTGTATAGGCTCATGATCCTTGAGAAAGAGAGTGTTGACAATTTCCCATTTTAAGTCACGCACAGTCTGTACGAAACGTTCGGGTTTGCCGATGCCGCAGAAAATGCCGACTTTCCGAGCGATTCTCCTCTCGTTGACCACTGCAATTTGAACCGCCGTCGAAGGGGCATCGGAATAAGGAGAGATTTGCTTTTGCAATTGCTCGTACTGTTCCAGGTCTTTCACATGAGTGAAGACGATCAAATCGGCAGATCGCAGCCGCTTGGGGGAATCGCGAAGCAAGCCCCATGGCAAAAACCGCCCCTTTGAGAAAGGGTCCAACCCATCGATGACGACAATCTCAAAATCCCGTTTCAATCGCCGATGCTGCATCCCATCATCCAAAAGAAGACACTGCGCACCTTGCTCAATGGCTAATTCTCCCGACCGAACCCGGTCGGCGCCTACCCAAATGGCGGCTTTCATCTTTTGCGCAAGAAAATAGGGCTCATCGCCGCATTCCTGCGGCGAACAAAGAGGTCCATTCCCGGAAGAAATGAGGCGGCTTTCTCCCGCCTTTTCGATCTTCGAACGAAACCCCCGAGTCAAAATGGCAAGCGGGACCTGATCTTGCAACTGGGAGGCCAACAAATGCACGAGCGGCGTTTTTCCCGTTCCGCCGACGACAATATTGCCGATGCTGATGACGGGGACGGGCAAACGGATAGAAGGGATCCATCCTCGATCGTAGGCAAAATTTCTAGCAGCGAGCACCGACCGATAAATTGCGCTTAAGCCCGCCAGGCCCCCCTTCACAAGAGGCGCCCTTTTTTCCCCGCGGATGATTTTAAGTATTGAGCGTTCTAAATCCATAGGTGGGAATTTTAGCACAGATCCAGAATTTGAGCGACCTGAATGTAAAGCCCTCAGAATCAGTAGCTTATTTCCTCGAGGACAGGAATGGGGAAAAGCCGTTTTTCAATCATTTCAATGATAATGTGTATCGCTGCCATATGGGTTTCTTGAATTCTGTCGGAATAGCCAAACCCGGGAACGATCCATTCGAGGTCGCATCTTTTTTGCAGTCTCCCCCCGTTTTTACCTAAAAAGGCGATCGTTTTAAGTCCCATCCTTTTCGCACAGACAGCGGCTTTGACAATATTTGAAGAATTGCCGCTCGTCGTAAGAAGAATGACGATATCTTCGGGGCGGCCGAATGCCTCAATGCCACGTGAAAAAATTTCGTCGAATCCCAAATCGTTTCCAATGCATGTCATGTGGCCGGGATCGGAAAGGACGATAGCCGGAAGAGCTTTTCGTTTCTTACGAAAGACGCCGGTGAGCTCTTCGGCAAAATGCATCGCATCGCACAAACTTCCACCGTTGCCTGCGAGAAGAATTTTTCCGCCTGATTGGAAACACTTCGCAATCCATGCACTGGCTGTATCTATAAAATCCAGAGAAACGGGATCTCGCAGAAATTCTGCTGCCCGGATAACGTCTGTGACAGCACTTTCAATCTCATGTCGCATAAAAACCACCAACCATCACTATATGTACCGTTTGACTTTATTTCCAATTCTTATTGTATTTAAATCAATCGGTTCACTATTCTCCGTCCCACTCATGAAGAAAATTAAATTAGCGATAGTTGGGGCCACGGGAGCTGTAGGCGCGGAATTGCTCCAGGTTCTTGAGAAACGAAATTTCCCCATCGACGAACTCCGCCTTTTTGCTTCCCCGCGTTCGCGCCGCAAAAAACTTTCTTTTCGGGGAAAAAACCTTCCTGTCCAAGAGCTGTCGGAACAGGCGTTTCAAGACATCGATATGGCGATTTTCAGCGCAGGCTGCAAAGTTGCGCGCGAATGGGCACCCATAGCGATTGAGAAGGGCGTTAAAGTTATCGACAACAGCTCGGCCTTCCGTATGGACCCGGATGTTCCTTTGATCATTCCTGAGATCAATCCTCAAGCTCTGCGCGACGATCATTTTCTTATTTCCAGCCCCAACTGCAGCGCGGCGATCATGCTGATGGCAGCTGCTCCCCTGCATCGCCGATTCAAAATCGTGCGGATTGTCGCTGCCACTTATCAAGCGGCAAGCGGAGCGGGTTTTCAAGCGATGAAAGAACTCGAAGAAGAAACGCTGGCACAGCTCGAAAAACGCCCCTTTGCCAGGAGCGTCATGCCGCACCCTTACGCCTTCAATCTTTTTCCTCATGATTCTCCGATCGACGACAATGGCTACGCCGAAGAAGAGCTGAAAATGCTTCACGAGACGAGAAAAATTTTGAATGACGACCAAATCTCGATCCATGCCACCTGCGTACGCGTTCCCGTTCTACGGGCTCATTCCGAGGCGCTCAATATCACTTTTAACCAGCCTGTCAGCGTCGAAGAAGCGTACGAAGTCTTGGGCAAAGCGCCCGGTCTGACGATTTTAGAGGATCGAAAGCGGAATCGTTTTCCGATGCCTTCCGATGCAACCGGCCAAGACGATGTCTTTTGCGGCCGGATCCGTAAGGATTTATCATTTCCCAATACCTTGGATCTGTGGGTCGTCGGGGACCAGCTATTGAAGGGAGCTGCATTAAACGCCGTCCAAATAGCAGAATTAATTTTAACTAAATAACATTATGCACCACTTCCTCACTTTCCTCTTTTTATTATCCTCTTTCTCCCTTTGTGCAGTGGAGGAAAAAGGATACAAACTCTTTTCAGGAAATTCCAATCCCCGCCTCTCAGAATCGATCGCCCGATGTTTAGGAATGGAGCTAAGTCCGGTTGTCATCTCCCGCTTTAATGATGGGGAGATCAAAATCAAAGTGGAAGAAAATGTCCGTAACTCGAATGTCTATTTGATCCAATCAATGTGTTCGACAGACAAGGGAAGCGTCAACGACAATCTGATGGAACTTTTTTTGCTGATTCGAACCATGAGGCGCGCCCACGTCGGAAATATCACTGCGGTCATTCCTTATTACGGATATGGTCGGCAAGACCGTAAAACAGAAAGCCGCATCCCGATTTCCGCTTCCGATATTGCCATGCTATTCGAACTCGCCGGTGTAGACAGCATCCTCTGCGTCGATTTACATTGCGGACAAATTCAAGGCTTCTTTCACGAAGCCACCGTCGACAATTTGTTTGCTGCGCCGATTTTCGTCCGTTATTTCTCAATGAAAAATGACTTATTGCATCCTGTGATTGTTTCTCCTGATGCGGGAGGAGTTGAACGGGCGAAAAAATTTATCGAAGGCCTAGCATGGTATGGGATTGATGCCAGTCTTGCGATGATTGTGAAGCAAAGAGCAGCCGCTGGAATCATTGAAAAAATGAATCTTGTCGGCGATGTGTTTGGGTGTGATGCCATTATCATCGACGATATTTGCGACACCGCAGGAACACTCGTGCAAGCCGCCCTGGAATTAAAAAATGCTGGAGCGAGCCGCGTTTTTGCCTGCATCACCCATCCCGTTTTTTCAGGGGAGGCCCTTGAGCGGATTACCGACTCTTGCCTCACAGAACTGATCGTGACAGATACGATTCCCGCTCGGACTAAATTGCCCGGAAATATCACTCAGCTTTCCATCGCCCCTCTAATTGCAGAAGCGATCGAGCGAACTTACAACGGGGAATCGATCTCTCATCTTTTTACATACAATGGCCATGAATTTTGTAAAGACCTAGTTCAAATCGAAACCCCAAATCCTTAATTATGATCACAGAAAATAATCGTAAATGGTGGATCTTGGCAGCGATGACGACGACGATCTCGATGATCTTCGTCGACATTACCGTCCTTCCTGTCGTCTTGCCCACTTTGCAGCGGGAACTTGGGGCTTCCAATTTAGGTCTGCAATGGATCATCAACGCTTATACACTTGTCCTTTCCGCTCTTGTCTTGGCAGGTGGGAAGCTGGGCGACATTTGCGGCCTTAGAAGAACATTTTGTTTTGGTGTGGCCATTTTCGCCTTCGCTTCGGGCTTATGCGGGCTCAGCTCATCGGAGTGGACATTGATTATGAGCCGCGGATTACAAGGGATCGGCGGCAGTTTGCTGCTGCCCGCAACGCAAGCGATCATCGTCTCCCATTTTCCCCCTCATCAACGGGGGAAGGCGCTTGGCCTTTACGTGAGCGTGGGATCGATTTTTCTCGCTCTAGGGCCGCTGATCGGCGGAGCCCTCACCACTTATCTCAGCTGGCATTATGTGTTCTGGCTCAATATCCCCATTGCAGCCATAGGTCTTATCCTGACCTATTTCAGCGTCCCGCCGATGCCCGGGCGCCCACCCGCACGTGGTTCCGCAACCCGTTCGCCGCACATCGCGAATTCTGACCCGACCGCGT
>CAJCIW010000239.1 GCA_903970455.1 Verrucomicrobiota bacterium
GTTATTTCATCTTCTGTACGACTCTCATAATCGTGAAATGGTTCGCGATGACGTTGTGGAATATGAACAAACTCTATTTTTTTTTCATGGCACTCGGAAGCTCCTGATTGATAAAAGCACTCAGAAGCTGCTGGTTGATAAAATTGCCAACCTATGGACATGTTTATGGTATGGCCTTAGATTCCATCAATAGCTGCTTGACTCTTGGGATTCTTTGATCGAGGTTTATTTTTTTGTCCCGAATGAGATAGGCGAAAGGGTAGAAGTCATGATCTTTTTCGATCCATCCAACAAACCAGCCATGTTCTAAAGTTTTACCATCTTTTGTGATGTCAGAACCACTCCATCCTGTCTTCCCAAACAATTTCCAGCCTTCAGCCAATTCCTCTTTAAATAGAATTGCTTTTGTCATTTTAATGGCGTGGTTTGAAACAGAGAGGTTGCCTTGGATCATGTTTTGAATGAAATCAACTTGCTCCTTTGGAGAAATTATTAAGGAAGAATTGATCCATGCAGCATGGGTTGTTTCTCCGGGTTCTGCCAATCCCACGGATATATTCTGATTTCCATATCCGAATGAGGTTAAATAGTTTTGCATCTTTCCCATGCCTAATTGTAATGCCAAAACCTTCGAATACCAGACGGAGGAAAATTTCATCCAAGATTCAGGGGTCAGAGGAGCTCTCCATGATTCGAGCCAATCATCATACCCGTCTTGAAAATCCCAGACGGGGTTCTTTTCATCCTGTAGAATTCCTGCATCATATCCCATCAAAGCTAAGGCAATCTTAAAGGAGGAGCAGGGGCTAATCCGTTTGTTGATATGGGGGCCAAGCTCCAGCACGATCTCATCTGTTTCTCCATTGATAAGAAGGAAATTTTCCTCGCTTGAAAAGGCGTACAGGGATGGGAAAATCAGTAGAAGGCAGGCAATTAATTTTGAAAATAGGGGGCAATTCATAAAAACCTCGTGGGCATGATTAAGTAGTGTTTGGGATTAAATTTTGAGTTTCAGGGAGAGAGATCCTAATGCAACATGACTTAAAATTCATTCAGAAATTTGTCGTTGAACGGAGACGCCTTCTAAAGAGGTATCCCCAACTAATTTAAAAGGGGGGTTTTGAATTGTTCGGCACGTTTTTGCTGGACGTGTTCGATGGGATAATTGAGGAATGTTTTGCCGAGGAGGCGGAATTTTTCCGGATCGTCGGAAACAAAAAACTGGTAATGGGGAAGATGGGTTGAGGGGTTGAGAAGATTTTTTTCTGCGAGGCTGGCGCGGGTTTTTTCCGCGCAAGCAATCGATGGGTCGATCAATTGGACTTCCGGTCCGAGTTCGTTTTGGATGATCGATTGCAGGAGAGGATAATGGGTACATCCGAGCAGGAGGCCGTTGATGCCGCGATTTTTCAAGGGGCGCAGGTATTCCTGGACGATCAGGGCGCTCATCGGGTGTTCGATATATCCTTCCTCGACAAGCGGGACAAACAGAGGGCAAGAAATAGAATAGAGTTCCAAGGAGGTGGTGCGGGACATGATTTGATGTTGAAACACCCCTGAGGTGATGGTGGCCCGGGTACCAAGTATGGCGACTTTCCCGTTGGGGAAAAGCCTTAAAACTTCTTCGACTCCTTGCTCGGTGATCCCGATGACCGGAATTTCCGACGCGGCCCGGACTTGTTCCAATGCTGCAGAACACGAGGTGTTGCAAGCGATGACTAAGGCTTTAATCCCTTGAGAAATCAGAAGAGCGGCATTTTCCAAAGAGTAGCGGAGGATTGTCTCAGAGCTTTTGCCGCCGTAGGGGAGACGGGCGGTGTCTCCGAAGTAGATCATATTTTCATAAGGCATGAGCTCGCGGATGGCGCGCATTACAGTAAGGCCGCCAAACCCGGAATCGAATATTCCTATGCATCCAAAACGGGGATCATGGTTCATCAGCCAGTCTCAATTCTTGGCCCACGACGATTTTATCGCTGGCGAGGTGATTGATCTTTTTTAATGTTTCGACGGAAATATGAGTGTTGCGGGATATTTTTTCTAGAGAGTCCCCTGCTTTAACGCGGTACGTTTTATTCGAGCTGGGGGCCTCGGCCGATCTTTGGCTGATCGCTTGGGAAATGCTTGCAAGCGTGCCTTTGAGTTTGACGACGTCGTCCAGCCTTTTTTCATGCGAGATAAAATTGTTTTCCAGCTCCTGGATTTTGCTCAACGCCTGGGACGTCGTTGTGTTCAAGCTGCGCAGATCATTGGCCGCTTTTTCCAATGTTTTTTCGAGTTGGGAAATTTTCTTTTCCAATGCTACGACTTGGGAAGAGAAAAGAGGAGAGTCTTTGCTCTGGACTAGGGAGCGATCCGGCTTCTTGGATCGCTCATCGAGGAGATTCACTTCGACTTGTATCGCGTTCAGACCATGCTTAAGATCGTCAAGTTCGATGCGAAATTCATCCAATTCAGCATTGTTATAAATTCCCGATGGTGGCCTTCCCTCAAGCAGAGAAGCGGAATAAAAAATCGCTATGAATAGGAATATCTTTCGCATCGATGCCTATCATTTCTGGTAAATTCGGAATTCGCCGCGGCGATTCTTCGACCAGGAATCTGCGCTGTGGCCGAGATCTACAGGGCGTTCTTTTCCATAGGAAACGGTATGCAGGCGCTCTGGGTCGACTCCTTTTTGTACGAGAAGAGAACGGATGTAATTGGCCCGTCTGGCTCCTAGGGAAAGGTTATAAGCTTCGGGCCCCCGTTCATCGCAGTGGCCGGAAATAAAGAGATAAACGTTAGGGTGGGATGTCAAATACTCCGCGATCCGTTCGACCACTGCGGTATAATCTTTGCCGCGCAAAATGTGATCATCGGTGTTGAAGTAGACACTTTTGAAGATCGCCGCTTCTCCGCCCATAGGTGAGTGGAAACTATCAATCCCTGGAATACCGCTGCCTGGTTCGCCGGGAGAATTTTTGGGCTGAGGAATGGCGCCGTCGGCAAGCTGCGAGCGTAAATCTTCATCTTTGAGGCCAATGAAATCTTCATTGTTCGGTCCGAAGAAATCTTCTTCTGAACTTTCGCTGCGGCCCCATAAAGAACCCGCATTGCCTTTGTAATTTCCTGTCGTGGTGTCGTCGTCCCACACGCCGCCCGCGTTATTTTTTTTGCATCCTGTCAGAAGGGCGCAAGAGAGGGCGCAGATTAAAGTGATTAGAATTCTACTTTGTTTCATTTTTTTGTATCTCCATTCATTTTTTATCGAGGACCCCAAGTCGGATAGTGTTTTTTACCGAGTCCTCTGCTGATTTTGACTGCCTCAGGCTGATTCAAGTTGACGATGTAAAGTTCCGAACCGGAAGCATCTGTTGAGTTAAAAACTAAATGCTTGCTGTCGGGCGCCCAATAAGGATTTTCTTTATTTCCTGATCCTGAAGTGAGCTGCGACTCTTCGCCTGAACTGAAGTCATATATCCATATCTGCCGTATACCATTTGTTTTAGCACTATAGGCTAATTTTGTTCCATCGGGTGACCAGCAGGGGCAGGAATTTTCTCGATTCTGCTTGCTGATCATGACCGCATTGGCCCGCTTCTCCGAGGCGGATGCGGGAATCACATAGATCCGCATCCCGCTATCCTTATCGGAGACAAAGGCGATTTTAGACCCGTCCGGGCTGAACGTCGGCGACGCTTGAGTCGAACGGGGATAGGAATAAAGTTGTGCAGGCTTGCCGACTTCGCCGGTCTCGGGATTGAACGGCTGCATAAACAGGTCCGTCCGTCCACCGGCATCGCAAATGAAAGCGATTTTGTCCCTTTGAGGTGAGATGGCGGGTAGTAATTGATTTCCGCGCAGGTCGATCAATCGTTTGCCGGCGCCACCTTTCAGCGATCCGAGGAAAATTTTCGGCTGGCCCATTTTATAGGAAACGTACAAGAAACGATCATTGGTAAAACGGTGGCTGTGAGGAACGATGACCGGCGTCACGGAGTAGCTTCCATCATGCGTCAACTGCCTTGCATTGGCCCCATCCCAATCGCATTCCCAGATTTCAGAGACCCATTCAGAACCATCGGGGCGAGGATTTTTGATTTGATAAGAGTATAAGATGCGGCTGTTTGCAACCCCTTCCTGGTTGAATAACGCTTTATGAATGGCATCGGCAATTTTATGGATTTGCTGTCGATCTTTATTCAGATCGCCCGAAATGAAGAGTTCAGGAAAAGATTTAAGGGAGCCGTTTTGTGAATTGAAGGCGCAAATCGCCAACATCCGGTTTGCCATCTGCAACCGAACCACAAAAGGGATGCCGAAACTTTTCCAAGTGGAGGGATGAAAGGCAGCGGCGGGGTCTTTGGAAAAGAGCAGCTGCTCTTTTTCAGGGCTTTTGGCGGAAACCTTTGTCGAGCCGTTATAGTTGAGATCGTAGGCTAAGACGGCTTCGATCTGAGCAAGGTAGGAAGGATCGAACGACGCGTCTTGAGATTGAATCTTCCCCACGTAGATCGTCTGCAGCGGACTGGATGTCGCCAGTTGAACCCGGATTTCCTGACTTTCACCTGCTTCAGCAGAAAATGCAAAGGCACGGAGAAAAAATATAAAAAATAAAAACCATCTTGCCATATAACTACTCATTACAAAATGTCAGTATAAACGTACATTCTTTTTTGTTTGAATAAGTTCCTTCAAACCTGGGAAAATTCAACTTCGGAAGGTTGTTCTCTAAATACCGCTTATTTTTCTCACTTTCGGTTTTTAGGACAATCAGTTTACTCACTGAGCCATCTTGGCGCAAGCTCAATTGAATTTTAACCTCTCCATAATCGGGTAGAGTTAATGAGTGATGAAGATGGCCAACCAGCAAATCGGCATAATCGGCCGATAGATCTTCGTGATCCGAGGAGAGAAGATCGATTTGCAACGGAATAGGGGTTAAAGCTTTGCCAGTAGAAATGACTTTTGAAACAGCCTTCTTATTTTCTATCTTGGCAATGCTCTCTTCCAGTTCTTTCAAGAGTGAATCGGAAATTTTGGCTCGATTTTGCTGGGGAGGTTTTTTTTTTGCGGGCGGTGCCGGTTGTTTCGATTTTGTGAGTTTTTTATCGGCGACTGCGGCCTCTTTCTTTTCAGGAGGAGTTTTTTTCTGAGCGGTTGTTTTGGGAGGTGGAGTTTTGGGGGCCGTTTTTTGAGCAGGGGGCGCTGCAGATTTAGGTCCAGAATTTTTTTTCTCTACAGGAGCCGTTCTGGTAGGAAGTTTCGGTAGAACTGTTTTTACGATGAAGGCTTTGTG
>CAJCIW010000240.1 GCA_903970455.1 Verrucomicrobiota bacterium
TGAGTTGTTTCTCCCTGTTTTTCAACTTTAATGTTGACTCATTGGAGAGTTATACTACTCCGCGGCATTTGCCACAGAAGAAACAACTCACCTTTCTAAAGCGCGATTACAGTATGTTGCATAAACCAAAAATTTAACCACGGAGCTCAGTGGTTTATTACCCATTTATGCAACAAAGCCGCTGACAAGCAACTTATTTTTGGTCTTTATGATAATATTCTACATAATCACAGGAAAAAGGAAAAAAAATTTTAAAGTCATTCCATTGCCTGAAATCTTCAAAGAAAGTAGCATTTTTCTCATCATTTTTGGAAGGAGCCATTATGGGTATTGGTCCTGCTACCGCACTACACGATTTTATTGAGAAAAACAACGTCCTGCAGAAGCCTACAGAACAAATTACCGCATATTTCACAGAGCATCCGACCTTCTACAAGGCCGCATTGCTCGCCAATCATTTTTTCCGCGCCTTGTCAATGGCTGCGCTATGTGCGTTCATGCCTTTTTCCCCTCTCATTAATCTGGCGATCTGCTTTGGAGGATCCCTCTTTTACCGACTCACCGTGGAAACTAATTGCGCCTATAAATTTGCGCTGCCCGCATTCGCAGGATCGATCGCCATTCCGTTAGGAGCGGTTGCTCTGGCGAATCTCGTTACCGGCGTTGCTTTTGCCTCCCTGTATGCCGTTGGCCTAGCCTTTCTTTCTTTCCTTCCACTTGCCGCCTATGTGACTTACATTGTTCTTACTGTGAATTATGACGTGGAAAACCGGTTATGACCCCGAATGAATGTGAAAACCAACAGTTCCAAAAAGCAACGTGGAGCAATGAAAACCTCAAGCACAAGAAGTTTTCAAACTGCATCTTCGAAAATTGCGACTTTACTCATAGCGATCTGACTGGATCAAAATTTTTAGATTGCAAGCTGCTTCATTGCAACATGAGTTTAGTCAAATTCGATGGATGCCGCCTTCAAGGTTTAGAGTTTAAGAATTGTAAGTTTGTAGGCGCCAACTTCGGAAAATGTGATCCTATGTTTTTGGGATTGAAATTCTTTGACTGCTTAATCGACACTTCTAACTTCTCTGATCTCAATCTTAAAAACACTTTATTTTTGCATTGCACCATTCGCGACACTCATTTCACGAATACCAATCTTTCAGAATCGGATTTTTCCGAATCGGATTTAAAGGGGAGTATTTTTCATAATGCCAATCTCACTAAGGCCAATTTTGTCGGAGCTGTCAATTACTCGATCAATCCCTTGACCAACCCGTTGAAGAATGCAAAATTTTCCAAGCCCGAAGTTTTAGCTCTTTTAGATGATCTGGGTATCATCATCGAGTGATATAGAAGCCATGATTTCTTGACTTTCTTCTTGTCGGCGCATACTATGAATTCTTTTTTTTGGAGGTTTCATGCGTCTCGTATTAAAGGCCTTACCTCTTCTGCTCCCTTTCCTCGATCTTCCGGCGTTGAATTTTGATCAGGCTGCCGAAGAAATTGTAGAAGCCGGTGTTTTCTTAAACCGTTTAGGCGTTTGTCCTGCCACCTCAGGAAACCTCTCGAGGCGATTGGAAGACCAGTTCGTTGCTGTGACTGCTTCAGGAAAACATAAAGGGGAACTGACAACGGAAGATGTCTTAATTGTGGATTTAAACGGCAATGCGCAAGACAGCGCGAAAAAACCTTCAGCAGAAACTCTTCTTCACACGGCAATTTATGCTTTGTTCAAAGATGTGGGAGCTGTACTGCATACCCACTCTTTAAATGGCACAGTGCTCACCCGGCTGATCCCATCAGAAAAGATGCTGGTCACTGAAGGTTATGAAATCCACAAAGCATTTCCAGGGATCAAAACTCATGAAAGTCAGCTCAAAATCCCCATCTTTGAAAATTCGCAAGAGATCGCTGCGATGGCAGCAGAAGTATCTGCCTATCTGGAAGAACATCCTGATGTCTACGGATTTCTCATTCGCGGCCATGGATTCTACACGTGGGGGCGCGATATGAAAGAAGCAAAAATACGGGTAGAAGCATTTGAATATCTATTTGAAACTGAACTCAAACTCCACATGGCAACAAGATGCAATTGACATGTTTTTTTATTACTTTATTTTCACTGTTTTGCGCCACTATAAATGCCAGTCTTAGTTTAGATGGATTTGCAATTCGTTATAACCAGGGACATCTCTCTGTTCTCAATCAGCAAAAATTGCCGCATGAAACTGAGTGGCTCGATGTCCAAACCCCGGAACAGATGGTTGAAATCATTACTTCGTTAAAGGTGCGGGGCGCCCCGATGATAGGAATTGCTGCGGTCCTCTCCCTGTCCCAATTAGCAGAACATGGGTCATCGCGGGAAGCGATTCAAAATGCAGCAGAACTCCTCAAACGTTCAAGGCCCACTGCAGTGAACTTGGCTATCTACATTGAGCGCACCTTGAAGGCGATGGAAAACCGGTCCGATTTTAGACAGGCCGTGATTGAGACCGCTGCAGCCATATATCACGAAGACACCCTCCTTTGCAATAAAATGGGAGCAGCCGGGGGCGATCTCATCGAAGAAGGGGAGCAGATTTTGACCATTTGCAATACAGGCAGTTTAGCTACTGCAGGGATCGGAACCGCGTTGGGGGTGATTAAAACCGCTCATGCTCAAGGCAAAAAGATTCATGTGTATGCCTGCGAAACCCGTCCACTTCTCCAAGGGGGCAGACTGACTGCTTGGGAATTGGAGCAGAGTGGAATTCCTTATACCTTGATTTGCGATAGCATGGCGGGGATGCTGATGCAACAAGGCAAAATCGATCGCGTCCTAGTCGGAGCAGACCGGATAGCTGCAAATGGCGATTTTGCCAATAAAATCGGCACCTATTCTCTTGCAGTCTTAGCACACCACCATGAGATTCCCTTCCATGTGGTCGCCCCTTATACCACAATTGATCTCCATTGTCCGAATGGGAAGGGAATCAAAATCGAACAGCGCGCTCCTGACGAAGTGCGGGGCGCTGCAGGCAGCTTTGGAAAAGTTATTTGGAGCCCCTCTAGTGCCCCTGTCTACAATCCAGCTTTTGATGTCACACCCGCACCTCTGGTAACAACCTACATTTTGGACACGGGGAGTTGGACCCTCTCCTCTTTCCTGATGCAAATACAAAAATGAGCCGCCACATGTGGAAATATCTATTCTTTCTATCCACTTTTGCCCTACATGGCAAAGCTCCCATCAACGCTATCCTAACGGATATCGAAGGAACCACCACTTCGTTCTCATTTGTCCACGACACACTTTTTCCTTACGCAAAGAAACATGTGAGAGATTATCTCCTCGCCCATCAGAATGAGCCAGACATCTCTCAACTCACCCGCGAAGTGGCTCAAATAGCGGGACTCTCCCAGCCCGATCTTTCCCATGTGACACAAATTCTTCTTACATGGATGGAGGAAGATAAGAAAATCACCCCCTTAAAAACTCTCCAAGGCATGATGTGGAAAGCTGGATACGAGGAAGGGCATTTTCAGGGACATATTTATCTCGATGCATTTCAGGAGCTCCAACGCTGGCATGAGGAGGGACTCTCCCTCTATGTCTATTCCTCCGGTTCTGTCCCTGCGCAAAAGCTCCTTTTTTCCCATTCCATTTTTGGAGATCTGACCCCTCTTTTCTCAAACTACTTCGACACAAAAATAGGCGGTAAAAAGGAGAGCAGCTCTTATCTTAGAATTGCCGAACAATTACAACTGCCGGCTGATGAAATTCTCTTCCTTTCAGATCTCGCCGAAGAATTGGACGCCGCTGCGGAAGCTGGCTTCCAAACTTATCTCATTTTGCGAGGCGGAACGCCCCCTCCTGAGAGTTGTCCCCATCGTTCAGCCACGAATTTCCACGAACTGATGATCGATTATAAAATCGCCACCGTAATGATAACTGGTAAGCCACTACTTTAGCAGTCGATCCCTTAAAACATCCTTTGTAGGATTCAAGAATGCTCGGCTATTCTAATTTCCTCATGTTTAACACTCAATATCAATAACTTAGATTTTCTGAACGGATGAACTAGCGGGGTGTCATCCAAAAAAAACATTTACTTATAAATCGAAAAAAAATATGAAAAGCTTAAAAACAAGGAACTTTCTATGCTTAACGATTCGCTCAAACAACTACTTATTCTTCCTTTAGTCTGCATCTCGTTGCCTTACACCCCTGTTGAAGCGGCGAATCCATCGAAAAGGCCCCCCTCCAAGCCTCCATGTAATCAAGAGTGTCAACCCTTGCGCATCTCAGCTCGTCACATTGAAAATAAAGGGATTGGCTACAACACCGGCTACACAACTCTGGAAGCCTTCTTAGCAGCCCCTACCGACCTCTGGGCTGTAATGCCATTTGTTGATCTTAGAGGACATATTTTTAACGATGGTCATTGGGCTGCAAATGGCGGCGTTGGGCTGCGCTCTCTTATGAAAGACCGGGTCTACGGTGCTTATGCCTATTACGACTATCGCGATACTCAACGGAAAGGATATAACCAAGTAAGCTTTGGCTTAGAAACATTAGGAACCCTTTGGGATCTGCGCTTAAACGGATATGCCGTTGTTGGAGATCGACGAACCCGACCGTATCACACCCAGTTTAGCCAATTTGCAGGCAATAACATCTATTACACCCAGAAATTCCAGTATGCCCTTTCAGGGGGAAATGCAGAAGTAGGTTTTTATCCATTAAAAATGCAAGACTTTACTCTCTATACCGGAATCGGCCCCTACTACTTAAAAGGGCCTGCCAGAGGTGCGGTGTGGGGAGGGGAAACACGCATTAAATTCATGTGGAAAGAATACGTCGGGGCCGAGCTGAGTTATTCTTACGACCATACTTTTAAAAATATCGTCCAAGGACAAGTATTCCTTTCTTTACCTTTAGGCCCGAAAGGGAAAGTTAGAGAAAGTAAAAAGCGTTCTTGCATCGATAATTACCTCTTGTGCCAGCGGATGATCGAGCCTGTTGTAAAACATGAGATCATCCCCGTAACCACAAAAAAAAGCAAAAACCTTGCGATCAATCCAGCTACAGGACATCCCTATACCGTATACTTTGTAAACAACTTAAGTCACTCAGCAGGGACCTATAAAAGCCCGTTCTCAACACTGGCTGCGGCGGAAAACGCCTCTGAGGAAAATGATCTTATTTATGTCTATCCAGGGGATTTGAAAGGCACAGGTCTATCCAGCGGAGTCACCCTCAAAAATGGACAACAACTCCTTGGAGCTACAATCAACCAGGATCTGATGACGACAGCAGGCCAGATCACCCTCCCTGCCCAAGCCTCTGGAAGCAATGCCCCCTTACTTAGCAATGGAGCGGGAGCTGTTGTTACGCTAGGAGATAATAACGTTGTTTCCGGCTTGTACATTCAAAATACAGCTGGTCCCGGGATTTTGGCTAGCGGATCAAGTAATGCTACACTCACACAAAACTACGTACAGGGAAATAGCAGAACCTACAACGGAATTGAACTCGACAACGTCACAGGGAGTGTCTCTGTTTCTTCAAATACGATCATGTATCAGGCTGCATGCGTGAACATAGACAATACGAATTCAATCTCTAACGCATCTTATCTTTTTACAAATAATACCCTCCACTCGGAAGATGGCAACTATGGATTTAATATTACCTATATCGAAGGATCCAATAACTACTTCCTGAGCTCAAACAACAACATCTACGCATCTCAGAGCGCGGGGATCAATATCTCTTGCTCAAATACAGCTACTAACACGCCTCATGTCTTTGATATCATAGACTCCAACTTCGGAACAGACGATGATTACGCAGTCGTATTAACATTGAACAATAATTCCACAGCGGAACTAAATGTTCAAAATTCAAAAATCAATTCATACTATGGAGTTTACACGATCAGCAACAACCAATCTCAATTGACTGCAAACATTGCCAACAATTCATTCAATATCTATGAGTATGCTTTTGAGCCAGAAACTCACAACACCTCCTTTACAAATGCAATATTCACGAACAACTCAATCAATTGCTATGGTTACCCAATCTATATTGACTCTTTAGACTCTTCTACAATCGCAGTCAACATTAGCAACAATAACATGAACAGTTATGAGTATTCTATTTACACAGATTTAGCAGGTTCTGCCAACTTGACAGGAACAATCAAAAACAATACTTTAAACCCACTTTATTACGCAATTTATACGGATATGCAAAATAGCGCCCATTTTGGAGCTGATATTAATGACAACGCGATTAGTTCAGGATACTACCACATTTACATAAGCCAAGAAGATTCATCTTCATACACTGGAGATATTATCGGTAACACATTTGTCGGGCAAGACGACGACGACACAATCCTATGGGAAGCTAGCACCTCAGGAATTGTTTCCTCCATAATCTCAAAAAATTTGTTTACAGGCAATTATGATGCACTCGATCTAATAAACTCGGGTACAGGAACGACTACATTTGAGATTTTGAACAACACTATTCAAAACTCAAGCGGGTCTGGAATATATCTCACCAATTCGGGCACAAGTTTACAAGCTACAGTCTCTGGCAACACCTTCCAAGGATTTGCAACCAACGCCGTCAGTGTTACCAATTCTGCTGGAGAGATGTGCTTACAGTTCAACAACAACACCTCTAATCCTTATCCAAACGCATACGTGATCGACGCGACAGGAGGAACTCTCAACCTTGTCACCCCCTCAGGAAATTTAGGGCAACTAGAGACAACTGGAACAACACCAGTTACTCAGTGTCCTTAATCGCTTGTTAAGATAGGGTACAGCAAGCAATTGAGAATGAATCCAACTGCACATTGTGTACGGCCACCCATGCTGGCAATCGACAAAATTCTCTTCCTTTCAGATGTCGCGGAAGAATTGAACGCCGCAGCGGAAGCCGGCATGCAAACTTATCTCATTGTACGGGATGGAACGCCCCTTCCTGCCGGTTGTCCGCACCCTTCAGCAGCAAATTTCCACCAGGTTATACCCAAGTTGATTCAACTTGGGTCTATGTAACCGACAAATTTTTTGGGGAAAAATCCTCGGAGCGGGAGTCCTTCAAAACTTTCGTTGAAGAATATTTTGCACACATATAACCTCGTTCTTCTAAAAATCTGTTGCACTGAGGCCAAGCATGGAAAATTCAAGCAACATCCAACCCGCGCCTAATAATTTATCGTTCGAATCTCTTAAAAAGCTCAACGATCACGGCATCGAATATTGGAGCGCCCGACAGCTTCAACCTTGTCTTGGCTATTCAGAGTGGAGAAAATTTGAAAATACTATAAAAAAAGCCATAAAGTCTTGTAAGCAGTCGGGCAATGCCCCTGTAAACCATTTTGTCGGCGCCGACAAAATGGTTAGTATCGGGAGTCAAACCGAAAGGAAAATCGAAGATTACCATCTTTCGCGCTTTGCTTGCTATCTGATTGCCCAAAACGGCGACCCCAGAAAGCTAGAAATTGCTCAGGCACAAAAATACTTTGCTATTCAAACTCGAAGGCAAGAGCTTTCCGATGAAATAGCTGCTGACCTCGAGCGTCTTGAACTGAGGAAACAAGCATCTGTTGCATTCAAAGCTCTTTCTGGAGCCGCTCGCGAAGCGGGTGTACAAAACAAGATGTTCGGTGTTTTTCATGATGCTGGATATAAGGGGCTCTATGGGGGACTGGGAGTTGATGCGATCAAAGCCCGCAAAGGTATCGCTCCCAAAGAACAGTTGATGGACCGAATGAACACGACTGAGCTGGCAGCGAATCAATTCAGTATGACCCACACACGGGAAAAACTCAAATTGGAAAAAATCAAGAATCAAAGAGATGCCATTCAGGCTCACGAAAAGGTAGGAAGGGAGG
>CAJCIW010000241.1 GCA_903970455.1 Verrucomicrobiota bacterium
TTTTTTGGGCCGCTATCGCTTCAGCATTTCCTTTAGCCTCGGCAGACTTGACATTGAAACGGACCAGTCTGAGCACGCCGCATATCGAATAGAGCATGCACCCGAGCATGGCATAAAAAGAAAGGCCTGTCCCCGGCTCTAAAGAAAGGGCTTTCAACAAAAGGACAGATGGAGCAACGCCGAAAGTGACGGCGTCAGCCAGAGAATCAAAAATAACTCCAAACTCGCTTTCCGCGCGGATCGCTCTTGCTATTGCCCCATCCAATAGATCGGCGAAGGCCGCCACGAGCAGAATAAGAGTGGACACGTTCAAGACGTGAAAAATACCGGAACCGGGCTCGACCATATTGACTTTAAAAATAACAAATAGGCCGCAAGAAAGCGCAAAAGCTGTAAAGATATTGGGAATCAGATAGACTTGACGCATGACTTAATTGTCTCCTTATCCTCAAGTGTCGTCAAATTCGGGGGAATTTGCAATGAAAAAATGTTCCTCTCAACGGCTTCGTCTTTGCATTTTCTTAAAATCAAAACGTCGTAATTGGCTCATTTTTCGCGGCTTGAAACCTTATAAAGAATATTTTAACGGCCTTTTCTTTTTTTTGTGGACATTTAGCGGTCAGCTACAATATATAGTGTGTATAGAAACAAACGACTACTAGATGTAGTACTCCCAGACAGCAACACACTGTTCGTCGCATCAAAAAATCCCAGTACCCACTGAGATTTTTTGTTTTTTTGGGAAAGAACGTAAAAAACAGGAGAAAATAGCCCCTATGACACGCAAACCGCCCCATGACACATCCCCACTCACCGAACAGGAAAAAATTCCCGCACTGTCTCCTGCTGAGATCTCCTCTGCGATCAAAAAAGAGCCAAACATCATGGACAAAATGCAACGGTATACCGTTGTAAAACGGAATGGCAGCCTTGTCCCTTTTCGCCGAGAAAGAATTTTTCTCGCTATCGAAGCCGCTTTTCGCGACATCAAAACCGTTGAGAAAGACACTCCTCTACCGGCGGAACTTCATCAGATCGTCGAACAAATCACGAATCTTGTCATCGCAGACCTCCTCATCCTCGCCTCAAAAGGCGCATCTTTGACCGTCGAAGGAATCCAGGACCAGGTCGAAATTTGTTTGATGAAAGCCGGCCATCACGATATCGCCAAAGGGTATATCATCTATCGCGACCATCATAAGGCTTTGCGCGAAGACTCCCCGCAGAATTTGAAGATCATCCGCGGCGACGGGATTGCCGTCCGCTTCAATCCGATGAAGATCGCCTCTTCCATTGAAGAGGCTTTCCGTCGGACAGAACAGACTGAGGGCCCCGCTACCGAACAAATCGTCGACGCCGTGAACATGCTTACGCAGAAGATCGTCGCCCGCGCCGTTTCTCTTTCTAAAGGGGGCCATCTCCTGAATATTCCGCTCATCGATGATGAAATCGAGCAGCAGCTCATGAAAGAAGGCTTTTTTAGCGTCGCTAAAAACTTCATCCTTTATCGCGCATCGATTGGGGAACAACGACATTTTGCCTTTGAGCACGCGATTCCTTCCGAAGAAAAAAAACAGCGTCAATTTACCATCGTTGGCACAGACAAATCCTCTCGAACAATCACAGAAGCTCAGCTGCTCAGCCGTCTCAAATATGCCTGCCGCGGCATCGAAGACCTTACCTCCGCGGAAGAGCTTTTGGAAAGTTCGATCGCCAACTTCTACGAAGGGATCAAAGAGTCTGAAGTCGATCAGGCCAATGTGATGGCAGCCCGGGCCAAAATCGAGATCGAGCCTGCGTATTCCAAGGTAGCAGCCCGCCTTCTTCTCGATGTGCTTTACCGTGAAACGATGGAAATCTCCGCTTCCGACCCTTCTCTCGAGTCTGCCCATCGGGATTATTTTAAAAAATATCTGAAATTCGCGATCAAGGTCGACCGCGTCACCCCCGATCTTCTCAAATTCGATCTCGACAAACTGGCACGCGCCATGCAGCTGCAGCGGGACGACCAGTTCACTTATCTGGGGCTGCAAACCCTCTACGACCGTTATTTCCTCCACGACAACCAGAGACGCCTGGAAACACCACAGATCTTCTGGATGCGCGTCGCCATGGGCCTTGCCCTCAATGAAAAAGAACAACTGAATGAACGCGCGATTGAATTTTACGACGTCCTTTCCAAATTTCAGTTCACTTCCGGGACGCCGACCCTGTTCAATTCGGGCACAAACCACTCCCAGCTCAGCTCATGCTACCTTTCGACAGTCATGGATGACCTTCACAACATCTTCAAAGTCGTCGCCGACGATGCCCAGCTTTCCAAATGGGCAGGCGGAATTGGCAATGATTGGACCAATGTCCGCGCCACAGGGGCCACCATCAAAGGAACTAACGGCAAGAGCCAAGGCGTTATCCCCTTCCTGAAAGTCGCCAACGATACAGCTGTAGCGGTGAATCAGTGTTTCTCCCCGGAGACTGCAGTCTACACAGCTAAAGGGACAATGCCCATTTCCGATATCTCCATCGGAGACCTCGTCCTCGGTATTAGCGGCAACTACCGTCAAGTCACCGACAAGTTCGCCTATAATCAAAAAGATCCGATGGTGGCGATCACTGTCAAGCATGCAATCGAACCGATCACTGTCACAGCGGGCCACCCTTTTTACGCCATTGGCCATGTTCCAAAAGAACAGGCTATTTCTAGAACCCTGCAATGGATCAAAAAAGGGAAAGTGAAATGTGAATGGGTGGAAGCAAACGCACTTAAAGAGGGAGACTATATTGCCCAAGTGATCCCTACGGAGGTCGTCTCTGTCCCCGGTTTTGAACAGGAAGACGCCCGCCTCTACGGAATCCTTCTCGGCGACGGCCACCTTTCCAAAGAAGGGCAGCAATGGGGTGTTTCCGGCAATCCGGAAAAGGATAAACACCTTGAGTTTGTGCGCCACTACTTGAAATCCCGCGGAATTCATAGTTGGGAAACAGGACGCGGCGAGACCTATCTGCAAATCCACTGGGCCTATGGCAAAGGAGTTGTGCGCAATGCCACCGATGGCCGGTTTGTCGGCAGCGGAGAACCTACGCTTCCCTTCTGCTACGAGGATATTTACGATGAAAACAAACAAAAAAGAATCGCACCGCGCCTTTCCCATTTGCCAAGGCCTCTCGCTCTTGCGATGATTCAAGGGCTTCTTGAAACAGACGGGAATGTCTCCCGCGGCAAAGAAGTCACTTTTACCAATACATCCCGATCCTTGATCGACGGTTTGCGCTACCAACTCTTGCGTTTAGGGATTCCCACTGCAGGGCAATACCGAGTCCGGAACAATGAACATGTTGGAAAACGCTCGGATGGCACACTTGCCCACTTCAAAGGGAATACAGCATGTTATGATCTGAGAATCCCTGCAACGGAAGAAATCGCCAAAATCACGGAATCCAAAGCCATTACCAAAAGCAATTGGTTCACGATCGGCAATCACATCTTCACACGCATCAAAAAAACCGCTTCTTCCCCGATCTCTCCCTTCGTTTTCGACCTTAAAGTCGAAGATGATGAATCGTACATGACGACTGCTGGATTGGCCCACAATGGCGGCAAACGGAAGGGGGCGATGTGCGCCTACCTTGAAACATGGCATCTCGACATCGAAGATTTTCTCGAGCTGCGGAAAAACACGGGCGACGAGCGGCGCCGCACGCACGATATGAATACGGCCAACTGGATCCCCGATCTCTTCATGAAACGGATCAACGCGAATGGTACCTGGACGCTGTTCAGCCCAAGCGATGTCCCTGACCTTCATGACTTGTACGGGGCCGCCTTTGAAAAACGGTACATCGAATACGAAAAAATGGCCGACGAAGGAAAAATCAAGCTCTTTAAGCGGATGGACGCTCTGCAGCTTTGGCGGAGAATGCTCAGCATGCTCTTTGAGACAGGTCATCCTTGGATCACTTTCAAAGATCCTTCCAATATTCGGTCTCCGCAAGACCACGTCGGTGTTGTCCATAGCTCTAACTTGTGCACCGAAATCCTGCTCAACACCTCGAAAGAAGAGACTGCGGTCTGCAATCTCGGCTCGATCAGCCTCATCGAGCATATGACTGAAAAAGGGATCGACGAGAAAAAGCTCGCTTCGACGATCCGCACAGCGGTCCGCATGCTCGACAATGTGATCGATATCAACTTTTACCCCACGCCCGAAGCCCGCTACTCTAACTTGCAGCACAGATCGGAAGAGCGTCGT
>CAJCIW010000242.1 GCA_903970455.1 Verrucomicrobiota bacterium
CGCACGCCAAAGGGAATGAACCGGCCTATCACAAGCGTCCAAAGGCCGTATTTGTCATAAAAATGTTTCATTTTTTGAAGACGCTGGGGGCTCAGTAATTTCGAAAAGAACTTTTTCTTCCCAAGAGCTGACCCGATCAGCCGCCCGAGCCAATAAGCACACATGGCTGAAAAATAGCATCCCAATAAGACGCTTGAAAATAGAATCCAAGTGTTTTCCGGAATAATTGTTGCCGCCAAAATAGCGGCCCCCAAGATCATCACATCTGTGCTAAATGGAATATTGAAACCCGCTAAAATAATCGCAATAAAGATATACCAGTGAGCATGATGGGCATGGTTTGCGATGATTTGATTTAGATTTTCCATACTAAAATGTATAACATATCCGATAATAAAACATGGAGTATGATTTTTGGGCTAAACAAAAATACTTAACCCCTATAGATTGATGCTATGGACGGCCAGAAATTTTTTCTAAGAACTTCAAGGACAATTACTTTGAGTAGCGCTCTGCTCATTGGGGTGGTTCTGATCGTTGCAGCGATAGGAAAAATTTTTTTCCCCATAGAGTCTCTCAAAACTTTTGAGCGGGTTGTCGGGATTTTTGAAATTTTATTTTTTCTGACAATTTTTTTCTATAGGAACAAATGGCAGGCGTGGCTTACTGCTATCGTCATCTTTGGCGCCTGGGGGGGATATGCCCTTTTTTGGGCAAACGTAAAGCTTCCGTGCAATTGTATGGGTACAATGCTGCCTGTGCCGACATGCCTTTCGCTTGTATTGGATCTGTTCTTTTACTTGGGTAGTTTAGGATTGGGAGTCATTCTCGGTGCAAAGAAGAGAAATGTTTATTTAAGCGTGATCTGCAGCCTGTTCGCTGCTCTCGTCGGCTTTGCATTAGCAGATTTTCTATCCGCTCAATTATACCAATCGCAGTAAATAACTTTTGCAGTTCTCGAGGGAAAAATCGATTCATCTCTCGACGATTTTTCCTTGCAGGGGTGACAGGAAAACCTGCTGCGGAAAAATCCTCAAGATCTGAACCGTTTTTCTCCTCGGGAACTGTAAAACTTATTTCCTTACAACCCCTTAGAGTCAGCCATCGCAGGCTCAAGAACCGGTTGGGCCTCTTCGTCAGGATCTTTGAGTGTTTCCTGATGGGAGACGAGTGCATTGAATTGGTTGCCCAGCGAACGGACTGCTGCGATCCAACCTGCGATGACGAACAAAAGCAGGGCTGCGACATAGGGAGTGCTGAGCGCGATGGTGCCAAACACCATAAGCAGGCCGGTGTGGATCACCGATCCGCCTGATTTTCCGATCCGCGAACCGACGCCGTCGATGGCCGCTTTTCCTTTTAGTTTGCACTCTTTGCTCAAAGGAATGAAGGCGAGCTCTTTTGTCGCGTCAAACAGGGTAAATTTCGAGGCTCGGGCAAGGCAGTTCTGCATCGATCCGAAAAAGACGCAAAGGGCAAGGGGGGTCGTACCAAACCAGGAAGCAAAGGAAGCGAAGCTGGAGTCTTTAAAGAAGAAAAAGAAAAAGAATCCTATGCCCGTAATTAGGAGGATCATCGGAGAAATGAGCGCGTTTGTTGTCCAACTGAATTTGCGGATGATTGAACTGGAAATGAATACGCTGATCACTGTTGCCAAAATGCCTATCCAGGTGAGCACTTGCCCCATATAAGCATTGAAATCGGACGGGCTAGGATAGAGCTGTTTGACCTGATCTTTCCAGACAACTTCAACGAGATTCAGAGCGAAATTATACATGACAACAATGACGGCAATGCAAATTAAATATTTTGATTTTGTAAGGTAAGCGAAATTTTTACGGAGACCCATCTTTACTTCCTCATTCCCGCTGTTCATTTTTTGGTAGGAAGCAGAATTATATCCTTGCCCTTGAGTATGAATATACCGGAAGAGCGCCATGCACAACACCCCGGCAACCACAAAAACCCCGCATAAAAGAAAGACTGTTTGGTCCCAGGCGGTCGCCCCAAATGGTAGAGAAGGGTGAAAAGTATTTTGAGACATCGATGTCGAGAGCGATCCAGCGACAACTCCTGAAAGATTAATGCCGATTCCCAAGAGGCCATAATAGCGCTTGGCGTCTTTGACGTTAGTCACGTCATTCGCAAACCCCCAAGCGAGAACGGTCATGATGATGGTGCTCCACATTTCGGCCATGATGTAGAACAAAGTAAATGTCCAATTGCGGAAGATCGCGACAAATCCTTGCAGCCCCCGGGGTAGCATTTCTTGGATCCGATCGCAAAATTCATGCGGATGGAGCGCTCCCTGAAAAGGATAAAGGAGGAACATGAAGAGGAGGAAAAAAACGATAAATATGCCCATCATAGCGTAAAAAATTCTTTCCCTGGAGAGGCGATTTGAAACGCGTGTGAATATAAAAGTAAAAAGGAGGGCCATCGGGACGATCGCCCAAACTTTTAAATACGGCAGGGCTTCTGCTCCGGAATAGGGAGCGGTCACGATGAGTGTGTCCTTCGTCCCACGCAATAGACTATAGTTGAATCCGACGAGAAAGAAGATCAGAAGGAGAGGAATGAACTTTT
>CAJCIW010000243.1 GCA_903970455.1 Verrucomicrobiota bacterium
GGAGCTCCCTTTTTCGGTTGGTTCTCCGACTGGCTGGGACGGAGAAAAGTCGTTATGTTTTGGGGCACCTTTTTGGCCCTGATCACGATCTCCAGCGTGATTTACGCGCCTGGCCTGACACAGACGTCTATCATGCTCCTCCTATTTTTATTCGGTTTTTCTATCAGCAGCTTCCTCCTTTGTTTTACCATGATCCGCGAAATCAGCTTGCCTATTCTTGCAGCCACGGCGATCGGTTTCATGAACGCTTTCGATGCCCTCTTCGGAGCATTTTCCGACCCCCTTACCGGAAAATTCCTAGATATGGGGTGGGATGGAAAATTGGTCGATGGTGCTCGTGTATTTTCTATTCACGCGTATAAGGCCGCATTCTTGACATTGCCCGTTTATTTGCTCCTTTCCTTGCTGTCATTGTTGCGGATTAAAGAAACCTTTTGCAAGCCCTCCTTCCCAACCTCTTTACCTTAAACAGGAAGACGCACATTTGCGTCTTCCCCTTATTCCAATCGTATCAATTTTAGAAAAAATAACAGGATACCAGTATAGACAGGATAAGAAAAAATACATTAAAATCCCTCATCCTGTTCATCCTGATATCCTGTTATTTTCTTGCAGCTAGTTAAGTGGAGACCATTGTGTGTTCTTCCTCTAGTCCTCCTTAATCAAAATTTTTGGATAATTTCTGGGTCAAAGCCGCTAGAATCGGCGATCGCAAGTTGATTCGTATTGTATTTAATACGGATCAACTTGCGAAGCCTGCGGTCGTCGATTCTAACGAGCTTTCACGCTAGAAATTATCTCAAAAATTTTCTTTAAGGAGCACTAGTTGGCAAGTTGCAAGGGGATCATGGCTGACTTCCATTTTTCTAGATAGCGGACCATTCCATAAAAACTTGAAGTGTCCAATACTTCGACAAGTTTCCCTCCTAGTTGGGAAACCCCGGATACATTCATATAGGATTGGTTATAAGAATAATGGTCAGAAATGATGATTCTCGCATTTGAGCTCAAGTAAGATTGATCGACAAAAGCCTTGAAAAATCTCTCCCCATCTTCTAGTTCATTTTTTGAATGCGTCTGTATCACGATCAGTTGTAAATTATGTTTGGGGAATTTTAAAAAAGAGGTCAAATTCATCGCGCGGGACATCCCTTTTGTGATTCCATTCAGATAAGTAAAGCTGGCTGGAACATCATCTTCGATCAACAAGTAAAGATGAGGGTAGAGATGTGCCCGCGGTTCCTGGTTGGAAAAGGAGGGATTTTCGACTCGGAATTGACTGGAGGGGGTGACAATGAGCTTCGCCGTGGAGCAACGGCTGCCGCCGAAAGAAAGTTCAATACTTTCTCGCTCGGGGTCGATAAAAATACTTTCCAGCTTTTTATGGAGAAGCACAGCATTCGGAAGTGCTTTGATCGCTGCTTCTAAATGGGAAATCAGCTCAAAGCACCCCTGAGAGAAATAATACCCATTTGCACATCGCTCATGCACCTCGTTTGCAAGCTGCTGCGGATGTTGCAGGCAAAGAAATTTGCATCCAAAATAACTTTCGAAGAATTCTTTCAGCCTGGAGTCGCTCCCGATCAAATGGCATCCCAGGTCGACATGTTCAATCCCGCAAATGTCAATGCTCTTCCAAGCGCCGCCGCACACTTCATCGGACTCTAGAATCAAGACCTTCTCCCCTTTGGAGAGGTGATAAAAAGCCTCGAGCATCGAGATCGGGCTTGTGCCAACTACTGCGGCATCGTAATCGGTTTGGACAGAAAACACCCATCCTTGAAGAAAAAGGAAAAATATAAGCGTACAGCGCATCAGTCGTTCTCCATTCAGAAAATAATACCTTCGTTTGGACAAATTATGAAGATAAGTTTTTGATGATTGACAACTCTTCTTCGAGTCTGAGGAAGGTGTGAAAGAGGGTTTCGAGTTCTTTTTCTCTTCTGCTGCACGACTTTGACAATTTTTGGATCTTGTCGAGATCATTATTTTGCGAAGCTTCGGCAAGCTGCTGAATCTCCCGATTTTGTTCGGCTTCCAATTCTATAATTTTTTTCTCAACATGGCGAATCTCATTTTCTAAGGGCCTAATTTTTGCCCGCATCGCCATTTTTTCTTCGTGTTTCTTTTTACGCGCCTCCGAGTCTGAGGATGTGCTTTTAGAATGCTGCGCCGTTTCTTCCACCCAACCTACCTTTTCGAGAAAATCATCATAACGCCCTAAAAATTGCTCCTGCCTGTCGAGATGGCAAATGATCAGTTTGTTCAATTCCAACCGTTTCAAGATCAATTCGCTATGAGTGACAATCACGATAGCTCCCTCGAATTCCTCCAAAGCATCGATCAATGCCTCAATAGACTCGATGTCTAGATGATGGGTAGGTTCGTCGAGCAGCAGCAAATTGCAAGGTTTGGCTAAAATTTTTCCCAGAAGCACGCGGCTTTTTTCTCCTCCGGACAGGACGCCGATTTTCTTCTTGGCTGCGTCTCCTCCGAACATCATCTGGCCGCAGATCCTTTTCACATCGGTGTAATTCAAGGCAGGGTTTGCAGAACCAATCTCTTCTTCAATGCTTGCGGATTCTTTCAATCGCTGGATATTTGTCTGTCCAAAATATCCCATCGCTGTCTGTTCAGACAACACGACTTCTCCTTTCAACGGAGCGAGTCCTCCCGCCATTAAGCGTAAAAGGGTGGACTTACCATACCCATTTTTACCCACAATGGCGACCCTCTCATTTCTTTCGACAAGGAAGGAAAAATCGCGGATGACCGGCTTCTCGGCTTCGTAAGAAAAATCAATCCCCTTGACCTCGAACATTTTCCTGCCCATAAACGGGCGTTCATGGAAATTGAAATCGAGATGATAGAGGTTTTTAAGCCCTTCTAAAGCGGGAATTCGGTTTAACATTTTTTGGCGCGATTGCGCTTGCCCCGCTTTTGAAGCCTTTGCACCAAAACGATCGATGTACGATTGAAGATGGTCCCGTTTTTTTTCTAAATTCATCCGGGTCCGCTCATAGATTTCCTCTTCCTGAACAACCTGCTCATAAAAAGCCGCCGTCCCCCCTTTGACTTTTCGCGCTTTTTTTCGATGGATGCCCAACGTATGCGTGGTGACCAAATCCATGAATTCACGGTCATGCGATATCAAAATCAATTCCCCTTTCCATTGCTGAAGAAAACGAGCAAGAAAACGGATCGAAAGAATATCGAGATAGTTTGTCGGCTCATCCAAGAGAAGACAGTCCGGCTGCGAAAGCAGCACTTTGGCTAGATGCAGCCTAAGATGGTACCCCCCCGACATTTGCTCAAGGGGAAGGTGCATATCCTCATCTTTGAACCCTAGGCCGAACAACATCGCTTCTGCTTTGTACGTCTGTTCCCGCTCTACGGATATTAACCCCAAGCATGCTTCATCTAGAACTGTAGGCATAGAAAACCGAATATGCTGGTCCAAATAGCCCAATCGATAACCCTTTGAAAAAGAAATCGTTCCGGAGTCGGGTGTTTCTTGCCCGATCAGAAGACGGAGCAAACTCGTTTTTCCGGAGCCATTACGGCCGACCAGCCCGCAGCGCTCGCCTGGATTCAAAGTAAATGCAACCCCTTCAAGGATCGGTTCGCCGGAATAGGAGAGAGTGATGTTTTCGAGTTGGATCATGTTAGACAGAATAACGGTTCGAGAGTAGTAAATTCAATATGAGAAATCAATTTCATTTTATTTCGCAAGGCTGGTATTTCCATGAAGATGGCTCGAAATAATATTTTATACTATTTTGCTTTCTTAAGTCTTCCTTTCGGATTGCATGCCGGTGGTGAAGTTTTAGAGCCACCGCCGCCAACGATTCAGGGGGAGGCTCCCTGGTTTACTGGCCCGTTAATCGCTCCGACAGCAGCAGTCGTTCGTGCGGGGCATTACATCATCCAGCCTTACTTCGCCTTCAACACCAGGACAGGTCTCTATGATCCTCATTGGAAAAACATCTCCACCCCCCATTTTTTCAGCTATTCCACCTCACTTGATCTCACCTTTGGCCTTACCGATTGGATGGATCTCGAGATCACTCCTGCTGTCGGTTATAATTGCACAGAGGGGCAATCAGCTTACACTTTTAGCGATTTACCTTTGAGCCTCGGCTTTCAATTGCTACCGACGGACCGTTTTAAATATTTTCCGGGCATTGAGTTGCAAATTATCGAAACTTTTCCCACGGGAAAATACCAAAAGTCGAACCCCAAAAAATTGGGCACGAACATAGGAGGCACGGGCTCTTTTGCCACAACGGCCAATCTCAACTTTTATAAACTCTACCATTTGAAAAAGGCCCATTTTTTGAGCATGACTGCAAGTTTTGGCGTCACTTATTTTGCCCCTGTGCATGTCAGAGGGATTAATTTTTATGGGGGAGGCCCTGGCTGCGCAGGTAAAGTTTATCCAGGCAACGGCTATAGCGCGATTGTCAGCTTCGAATTTAACCTCACCCAAAATTGGGTCTTGGCCCTCGACAATGTCTACACGCACCTCGACAAAGACCGTTTTCGGGGAACGCCCGGGACCGATTCTCCGGTTGTCAGACCTTCTTCAGAATCTTTAAGCTTTGCTCCCGCCATCGAATACAATTTTAGCCCGAATTGGGGAATCATCGCAGGAGCATGGGTATCTGCGACTGGAAGAAACACTGCTGTTTTTCGCAATGCTATTGTTAGCTTCGAATATCAATATTAAACTCGACTTTGTAATTTTTTCGGCCCCTCTGCCTCGCCTATTTACTGTCCTCTGAGAGCAAATATTTCGAGCCCCTCGGGCGCAAAAAGTTACAAAGTCGAGTTAAAGAAATTGTTTTTGTTATTTCCAAAAAAGAGATAAATAGAAAAAAAGGCAAGAAGGAAAAATG
>CAJCIW010000244.1 GCA_903970455.1 Verrucomicrobiota bacterium
ACGCTCTTCCGATCTACCCCCCAGGCTCTAATTGTTCAGTTTGTTGGGAAAAATTAGATAATGGTAAGCTTGTGGTTGCCCATGAAGTTGGGGAGGATGGGAGTGATGGCGCTCTTCATCCCCTCCATTTGGGGTGTTTGAAAAGTACTTTGATTTACTCCGACAGGTGCCCTGCCTGTCAAAATGAGATTGAGATAGGCTCTGCATTAGCATTGAAAGAGAGATCGATTACGCCTTTCCAGACATTCGTCACAAATGGGATTATAGGAACAATTGCAGGGTTATCATTTGGAGAGCTCTCACAACGAGCCGTAGAAATTGGGTTCGCCTCAATACCTGTCATAGCCACGCTTGCACAAGAAATGGTTTCCAGTGACCCTGGAGTGATTGAGGCTGCAGTGATTGGACTAGGGGTTGCGGGGGGATTTGGAGTCGCCGCTTTGGTGACGGGAGGAGTGGTTCTAGGGTCGTTTGCTCTTGCAAGGGAGATCAAAACCTCCCTCGAGTCAAGTGAATTCCCAACAGAAATTGTCAGCGAAGACGCCCAGGCTTTTGGTCTATTATCAGGGGCCATTGTGAGTCTAGTGAATTCAACCCCTTCCGGGGCTGTCGCTGCAGGAATCATCGCTGGATCTATCTCCGTGTTGAAACCGGATTTATTGCGTCGATTTTAAAATTTTTTTTCAGTTATTGTGGTAAAAGAGAAAATTTTGTAACATCGCATTCTCTCTAATCGGAGCATAGCGCAGTTTGGCTAGCGCAACTGCTTTGGGAGCAGTGGGTCGGGGGTTCGAATCCCTCTGCTCCGATTAGCTTTCTCTGTTGCTTAAATCATTTCTCTCTGTCATAGGTAAATAGAATTTCAGAGGGGGTACTTATGAGCAATCGGTCGCCTATCTACAACATGCTTCATCAGGAAATCAAGACGAGCGTAGACCATCTGCTTGAATTGAGCCTAAAGAAAGAATCCCCTCAAAATAAAGATCAGATCCTTGTGCGTTTAACCGAGCTGCATCAGTTCGCGTCGAAGGTGCGCCGAGATGAACACTATGATTGCTTGGAAGATCTTAAGAATTACTTAGAAAACACGATGCTTGGCTATCAAGACGAGCGGCATCGTTCTTTGACCATGCGCCTTTCTGAGGCGATCTGTTTATTAGGGCTTCCTCCCGAGGCTGATGTGAAATTCAAGCCTGCAATCGTCCGTTCCCTCGCAAATCATTTTCTGAAGTTCTTTTTCGAAGAGGCCAAACCTGGCCGACCCCTTCACCGCAAATTAATGGAAATTAAAAGGTTGTAAGGAAATAAATTTTACAGTTCGCTAGAAGAAAAACGGTTGAGATCTTGAGGATTTTTCCGCAGCCGGTGTTACTGTCACTCCTCCAGGGAAAAATTGTCGAGAGATGTATCGATTTTTCCCTCCAGAGCTGTAAAAGTTATTTCCCTACGACCCCTAAGAGAATTTAATACCCTTCGACGCTGCCGCCGGCTGCCATGAAGCCGAGGAGTTTTCGTTTTCCTCGTGCGCTGATTTTTTGGGAATCGACGAGGAGCTTATCTAGCCCGTCCCATTGTTCTGTGAGCTTTTCTTCAGGGATGATCCGGCATGGGGTTGTCAATTCCGAAATAGCTTGATCGAATTTTTGGATCCAGGTGGAGTCGATGTGGGTATCGTTTGGCAAGTAGATGCCCAAAGAAGAAGGTGGCTGTGCAGAGACGGAGGGAGGGATTGTGCCTAGATAGCCTTGGCAGCCTTGGCCCGTTTCCCAGGAGAGGCCGGGGAACATCCACGGGGAGCCTTTTAGGGCGATCTGGATGTGTTCAAACCGGGCCTTCGAAAAAAGTTGGGCAATTTTCGCTGGGGAGTGGATGGCTGTGGCGTCGATGAGGGCAAAGGGCAGAAGAGAATCGGGCAAAAAAGAGATCAACCGGTGCAAATATTCGCTCAGCATTTGGACACAGTATAAAGTGTAGCAAGGATCAGGAAGCTCTGCAGACCATTCTATAAATGCCGTTTCCCAATGGGGGCGAGGAAACTGTTCCTCAGTGGGAAGAGCTCCCCGGTAAAGAGCGGCGCCGAAGGTGTTGTTGCGAAACGCCGGCCAAACCTTGGCTGTGAATTCTTCCAGGGCCAAAGAATAGGAGAAAAATGCCGTCGAGTTGTCGGGGGTCAATTGAGAGAGCCCTAGATCGATCTCCCAAAGAATCATTTTTCCGAAATTGATGATCTGAGTCGCTTTCTCCATTTCTTTTGACCAGTCGAGATCGCAGATTAGTTGAGCAGGTAGGCGCAGAAGGACGACATTCGACCAATCAGCGATTGGAGCGGATTCTTGAACCAAGGGGAAAAAGGGCTCCCCGTCGCGATAAAAACCGTGGTGGTCTGATGAAAAAGTCATTTCGCCTCCCCTGTTTTATTCAGATACTGCATGTAATGGATCTTCAGCCCCCGCTCTCGCCAGAGAGAATCAAAATAAGAGGTCCCATAATTTTCCCATTCGGTCACGTAATGGGGGGGGGGAAAGCGTGTTTCCCATGAAGGGTGATCGAGAATTGTCGTAGTGATTTGATCGGTATAGGTGGGATCATCGGTGACGATTGTCAAAGGTGAGCCTGGAATCGAGGTGCGCGCCATTTCAGAAATAAAGGGCTCTTGAAGCAAGCGGCGTGTCGAGTGTTTCTCTTTGGGCCATGGGTCGGGAAAATTAATATAGATCGCTTCAAAACTGTGATCGGGAACGTAGTATTTAGAAAAGGTAAAGGCTTCTCCGCAAACGATAAAGAGATTAGTAAGGGAAAAGTTGTGTTTTTTCGACCAAATTTTTCGCACCCGCTCGAATTGCAGGTCGACTGCAAGCCAATTGCGTTCCGGATGGGCCATGGCTTTTTCGATGATCCACGCTCCGTTACCTGAACAGTACTCAACTTCGATCGGGGCATGGCGTCCAAAAACTTCCGGACTTTGCCAACCGGGGAAAACCCATTCATGATGGCTTTGATAATATTGGGGTACAAAAAGAACGCCGTCATGGATCAAAGGGCGCCGTTCTTCCCATCTTAAAGGGGATTTTAAATCTTTCGGTTTCATAGAGAAAAATTTTACCCTTTTGCCTAATTCTTATCTATCAACTTGATCAATTCTGCCCTGCTTGTTAAGCTAAAAGTTAAATTAAGCCTTTTGGAAAATCTACAAGTATGGAGTTAAGTTCCCAATGAAATACTTTCACAGCTTGATCATCACCGGATTTCTGGTTCCTTTTCTTCCTATCCAAGCAGAAACTGGGCCTGAGCAAACTTCTCAAGAGGAAATTGCCGCTGAAAAAGAAGAAGACTCTCTCACTTCTTTGGACGAAGAGCTCGCTAAGCTCGATGAGGAGTTTGAGGAATTTAAAGAAGAGCTCATTTCCCTGGAAAACGAGTTGCTTCAGCAGGAAAATTCTCAAATAGCTTTCGAAGCCTTATTAAAACCTGACGAAATGAAAAATGATTTGATCGCCCAGAACGAGGAGATTGCCATTGAAGAGGATGCGGCAGCGTTCAGCACTCTTTTACCTGAGGTCGAAGAGCAGAAGGAGCTAGCTTTCGTAGAGGATTCTTCTTTAGATGAACCCTTAAACGATGAAGAATTCGAAGCTCTGTTTGCCGAAGAACTCTCTAAAATCTCTTCAGAAGAGTTTGTGAATGAGGAGGGATTAGCGTTGGAGAATCAAGCCATCGGAGAGCCCGCTGTTTCTTCCAAAGCGTTCGCACCGGTAGCAATTGTGAAGGAAGCGCCGGCCATCCTCAATGTCCAAAGAGCAGCCTCGATTGGAGAGCCGATGCCTTTGAACGAGGAAGCAATCTCGGTCGATTTGAAGCAGGCTTTTTCCGGATCGCCGATCATTTACACGTTGTTATTCGGGATGTCCATATTGGCTTTAGGGATCTGGTTTTATTCTTTCCTTTCCCTTCGCTCCTCAACACGGTTGACTACAGACACGCTGAGAAATTTACAGAATAAGCTCAATAGCAATCAATTCGACGAAGCGCTCTCTCTTTGCCAAGGCAGGGAAGACCTCTTCAGCAAAATGATCCTGAGCGGCATCCAATCGCGGCGCCATGGCCTTCCGATGATGATCGAAGCGATGAAAGCGGAAGGAAAACGGTCGTCGATTGCTTTCTGGCAAAAGATCGGGCTTCTGAATGATATTGCGATTATCGCTCCGATGCTCGGCCTTCTGGGCACTGTATTAGGGATGTTTTATGCCTTCTATGATGTGAACCGATCGATTGAAAGTATTTCGACGCTTTTTGATGGGCTCGGAATCTCGGTGGGAACAACAGTGGCTGGGCTGGTCGTGGCCATTCTTGCCCTGATTTTGCATTCGACGGCAAAATATCGCCTAGTTAGAGGGTTGGCCTTAGTGGAAAATGAAGCGCAGAGCTTAGCGACTCTCATCGATGATAGAACTTCACTTTATAAAGGATCGTGATCCATGAGCATCATTCCTGAGGAAGAATTGAAAGGGTTTGGGAGCCTCAATCTGGCTCCCATGGTAGATTTTCTCTTTTTGGTCGTTGCCGTCTTTGCAACGTTGGCGGTGACCAAAGCGGCTCTTTACGACAGCGAAGTCCAGCTTGTCAAAGTGCAGCCGGCCTCCGACCGCTCCCCTTTCATTGGTCAGAATGATTATTACATCATTAACTTGAGCGTCAATGAAAAGGGGGAATACAAGTGGATCACGGAATTCAATGAATACCTGATTGAAGGCGTCAAAGGGATTCAAACGGAGCTCAAAAAGCAGCAGAACCTAGGCCTTTTGCCTAAAGAGAAGGAAAAGACAAAGGTATTACTGCATATCGATAAGAGAGCCAAATGGGAGCCGATTTCCCAGCTGATCTTCGGTGTCAGGCAATCCGGCTTCGAGATTCATCCGGTTTACGACTTTGATGAAGAAAACACCGTCGCCTCTTAAGTAATGGGCGGAAGGATCGCCATTTTAGGGTGACCTTTTTCATACACATCATAAAATGTGGAGCGCTGTTTCTTCTGCCAATCGATAAAGTATTTGGAACTGTAAACAGCGTTGACCTCATCGCTGAAAATGTTGGTCCAGGAACGGAAAAGGCTAGAAAAATACTGGATCTTTCCTTTGTCATAGAATTCTTCCTCTTCAACCCCTTGAAGCGGTGTGGATTTCTTTCCACCGCCTAACTTTAAGGCAAGAAGATTTGTCAGGATTGTGCCGATTTTTCTGGGGGCAAATAAGATTACGTCAGCCGTAAATTCAATCGGTTTGGTGATGAGTGCTGGCGCTCCTTTCCAGATATTGTGAACAGAATCGGAGATTTTTTTAATCACAGGAATCTGGGTCAAACTGGGAAAACTATCTAAAAGAAAGTCCTTCCCAGCAGTGCGCATATCCACGTTGTATCCTGCCAGCTGGATCACTTCCCCTGCCAAGTTGGAGCAATTCTGCCTCATGTATTGGAATCTGTATTGCTTTTCTTTGAGTTCGTTGATCCGATTGAGGATATTTTGCGCGCGCTGAGCTGTCAATGGGACCGAAGTGACATAGCGGCTATCGGGGCGGAATTCTTCATAATCACGCATATCGATTTTACCATCGACTGTCGCCAAAAATGTGGAAAAAGGATCGGAAAAGACAAATTCCTGTTCTTCCGGCGGCATTTGGACGCCAAAGGAATAAACCTGGCGAGCCGCTGTGATGACGCGCATGCCGACGTGAACGGGATAATTCCGCTGGGCGTTGTCAAATAAGGGCCCGACAGGAATACCAAACAATTTCGTAGGGAGGTTTCGATGGTCGACCGTATAAAATTGCACGATGCAATCTTTCAGGATGCCTGGATCTTTTTCTGGATTTGTCTCATAAAACTTCAAAGCATACTGACGCACTCTTTGGTACTGTTCCGCAGAGAGCTCATAGACCGGATAGGGCCGTTCCCAGCTTGCGGGATCGACAGGAACAAGGCCGTCGCGATAGGAATAACTCCACGTCTCAACCAGACTGCCCGGATAATCCCGCGATTTGATCTGCTTAGCTTTAGCGTCGTAATGGATTTTCTGCGTAATGGTCTCCCAGCGCTTCCATTCCCCTCGCATTTTGAGCAAGGGATGGTTGTCCCGTGGATCGAGTTTAATCGCGTGTTCATGGGGATTGTGGCTGGTCTCACGGAAACCGACAATATCGAAGGCGAGTCTGCTTTGCATTAAAAATCGGGCGCAGTCGGCGTGGTATTCGAGTACAGAAGGAGGAAGTCCGTGTTTCGCCCATTTTTTAGCAAGGCGTGCGTCTTTTTTTTTGTCTTCTTGATGTTCGGCAAGGGTTTTTTGAGCAGAGGTAAATTTGGTTTGGAGCTGGGTCAGACGAGGGCGAACGAGCTCGTTGATCATTTGAGAGATACCGGAATAATGGGTCAGAGATACAGAGATCTTCTGCCCCTGATTCAATAGAGGCGTGATGTTTTCCACTTCTTTCTGTAAAATCGAATACAACCCATTATTCGCGATCCGCTCGAATCGGGAAAACTGATTGTTGAAATTGCGGAGCCAAACGGAAACAGTTGCCGCATCGACATAAGAATTGGTGGAAGGGGAAGTAGCAGGAGTTGGCCATAAACTTGGAATGCGGAAAGCTTCAGGAAT
>CAJCIW010000245.1 GCA_903970455.1 Verrucomicrobiota bacterium
CAGGTATCAGTGGGAAGGCGATCCGTGAGCGGCTAAAGATGATCGGAGTAGCGTTAGAGGAGATCGATGCGGTCCTCATCACGCATGAGCATACGGACCATATCCAGGGGTTGGATGTTTTAGGCTGTAAGATGCAGATCCCGGTCTTTGCCAATAGCGATACGGCAAAAGCAATCTATGGGATTTTAAACGAGTGCCCCAAATTTAAGATCTTCTCCACAGGCGAGACATTTGAGTATGGGGATCTTGAAATCCACCCCTTCAGCGTGCAGCACGATGCTGTCGATCCTGTGGCCTTCACGATAAAGACAGGAGGTTTGAAGCTCGGTTTTTGCGCCGATCTTGGATTTGTCACGAGTTTGGTTTCCAATCAATTGCAAGGCTGCAATTACTTATACATTGAAGCTAATCATGAGCCGTCCATGGTCCACGCTTCTGCGCGTCCAAAGATCTACAAGCAGCGCGTCTTGAGCAGGCAGGGGCACCTTTCCAATGAGGAATGTGCCCAACTGATCGAGATGATCTATCACACCGATTTGAAGCATGTCCATCTGGCCCATCTCTCCAGCGAATGCAATGCTCCGGAAGCCGCCCTCAAGCGGATCATGGACAAGCTCGATTCTTTAAATGCTTCGACACAGGTCTCTATAGCTTTTCAGGATGGTGTCAGTAGAAAGATCACCTTTTAACTTCTTCCCTTCATAAAGGGATTGTCATTCCATCATAGGCAAAACGGGGACGGCATTTTAAATGCATGTCGTCTAGAACATCGAATTGTAATTGCAGTTTTTTAAGCATGTCATTGTCGTTGTGTATGGGATCGTGATGTGTCACGATCCATTCCGGAACTTCGGTGTGTTTCAATAAAACAGCCGCATTATTCACCGAGGAATGCCCCCACCCTACTTTCTTTTGGTATTCGATGGGGGTGTATTGGGCCTCGTGTATGAGGAAATCGCAATCTTTGAAGAACTCGATCATGCTCTGATAGGGATGGAGAAGAGGGTGGTTTTTGCCAATGAGATTCGGGTTGCCGTGATATCCCATGAGGAATTCGTTGTCTGTCGTGTAGCCGAACTTGAGTTTGTTGATTTTAAATTTAAAACAAACTGTCGCCCCCGGATGATAAGAATAATGGGTGTTGATCTCAATGTGTCCGATCTGAAAAGGAACGCTTTCGTGGATATCTTTGAAAACGAGGTTGGCTTGAATGTCATCGAGGCGTACGGGAAAATAGGAGTGAGCGAGAATTTCCGTGAATAATTCTCGGGTTGTTCTTTCAAATCCGATAGGCGTCCAGATGTTGATGGTGCAATTGGGTTCATAAATGGGGGAGAAGAAGGGAAATCCCGCGAGGTGGTCCCAATGGGTATGGCTCATGAGCAAATGGATTTCCTTGGGTTTGGATTCCGACAGGACCGTTCCGAAAGAGCGGATCCCCGTGCCGGCATCGACGATGATCAGATCTTGGCCATGACGGATTTCTAAACAACAAGTGTTTCCGCCGAAACGGATATATTCGGGTCCCGAAACGGGATTGGAGCCGCGCGTGCCCCAAAATTTAATATAGGAATTGGGCGAGTGCATTTTGGGAAGGTAGCAGTGCTTTCCTTCGATTGAAGATTCTTTTCCCGAAAAAGGATCAGGATGCAGTTCATTCTTGAAAAACAGCCTAAAAAGAGAAAAAAGTTGACCTGTTTCGAAGGGCTTTTCCAAGAAATTATCGCAATTCAGGATCAGTGCAGACCGGTAGTTTTGGCTCATCGCGTGAGCCGAAGTCATCATCACTCCCATGTGATTCGTCCTTGGATCGGTCTTGATCTTGCGCAGAATTTCCATCCCATGGATTTGGGGAAGCATCAGCTCGACGAGAAGCAAATCGGGTTTGAATGAGTCAAGCTTAGCCAGACATTCGAATCCCGTTTTTGCGGTCTCGAAAAGGTAGGGAGTAGCTCCTTTGCTTTTTTTGATCTGCTTGATGAGCTGCTCATCTGGATCCGCGAGTAGAATTCTCTTTTTTTTCTTTTCCATAGGAAGGGTGGAAGCCATCGGCTCGCCTTTCCCGCATCTTAGATCGGGAAGCGGAATATTGTAAATTTTCTTCCAAAAGAGGTTTGAAAATTGTTTGGCAGAAAAAATGAAAAAGTAGAAACTTATTTTTTTCATCATGAACAATGGGGTGCGAGATGAAGAGCATGATTCTTTCAGTTTTTCTGTTTTTAATGAGTTCAACATATGCCCTTGAAACGAATATTGATTCTTGTGAAAAAGTCTACATTTCAGCTGAGCAATTAGCTGTAAATTCCGAGGGCATTTTTATTTATCTCGAAGACACATGGTTTCAGACAGATGCGCTTTTTTCGGATGCTGATGGGTTTTTCATTACAGCCAAAAAGCTGAAGCCAAAATACTGCGCGGATGGATACATCCCCTGCCGCAATTGCGATAGATGTGTTCCTGAAAAATATGATATTTGTCCTGTTTGCCTTAAACCCACTAGATCATGATTCACAAAATTAGGTCGAGGTTGTTGTTCTTTTTGTGCTGTTCGTTAGCGGGTTTTTTCGTATTCAGTTTTTATCATGAGCGTTCTCTTTCTAACAAGATTCACCGGATTCCCATCGATGATCGATGGGCTATTGAATCATTCTTTAAAATTTTACTACTTCAGGAAGATGGGGCTTATGTTCTTTTCGGGGATAAACCCGCAACGTATACGGCCTATTTAGATTCTTCGAACAAAGAAATCTTCTCGTTTTTTAGAAGGAAAAACAACCTGGTCAATAAACAGCTTCGGGAAGGGTGGAAAGTGTGGGAAAAATATGCTCACTTATTTCCCTCTCGTCGATTTATCCTGAAAGGAAAAAGAACCGATTGCAGAAGGGTAGAAATTGTATTAATCGACAAAGAAAAATTTAAAAGGAAATTTGAAGAAAACAGGGGAGACTTCCACCAGGTTCTTGGAAATGAAAAAACGGGATCCTATTTGTTGAAAAGTTATGAAAATGATGATCTTCCTCTCTTCCGTCACTTAAAAGAGCATGATGCATTGCTGGGAATATTGCTCGGCTATGGAGAAAGAAATGCCTGGCTTTTTTACTTTCGGAATCAAGTTTATGAAGAATCTGAGGAATGGGAATATTACAGAAAGATTCTCACCGGTTCCTTTCCAGAAAAGAATCACGGAAAACCTTATAAGTCATTATATCTGCCTATGTTCATTGCCGATCCCAACAGCCAGGAAACTAAAGAACTACGGGAAAAATTTATCCAACAGCGTGCTGAAATCCAGGCGATTTACGGTCATGGCAATTTTCTCGAAATTACCCTTAAACGACTTTGTTCTTAATTTTCTTGAAAGAGTTTTTTTCTTTTTTTCCAGGCAATGAGAAAACATGAGGTGCCAACGGCGGCAAAGATCAAGGCAACGAAATAGAAGTTAAGCACTTCTGTCGGGCTCAGCTCGAGTTCTCCCTCTTCCGATAACATTTCTAAGGAGAC
>CAJCIW010000246.1 GCA_903970455.1 Verrucomicrobiota bacterium
GTAAGTGGTTGGGATTTTTTCTATTCGGGTTTGAGCACTTTGAGATCCACATGGTCAGATCTAATTATTTTTTTGAAATTTATGCCTGTTTGCATGGAATACTCCCTATGAAGTAATCTACCTATAAATTCTGCAGGGAGGCTTGATTTCATGACGACGGGCACTTTGAAAATCCATACTGAAAATATTCTGCCGATCATAAAAAAATGGCTTTACTCGGAAAAGGACATCTTCCTCCGAGAACTCATTTCGAATGCGTGCGATGCGATTCAAAAGTGCCGCGTCTTGCGCGACCATGGAGAATTGACCACTCCTGATGAGGAGTTTCGCATCGATCTGAAAGTCGACAAAGATGCCCGGACGCTGACTTTTACGGATAACGGAATTGGGATGAGTGCTGAAGAGGCGGAAAAATACATTGCGCAAGTCGCTTTTTCTGGCGCCGAAGAATTCATTGGAAAATACAGCTCGCAGAACGAAAAAGATCAAATCATCGGCCACTTTGGCTTGGGCTTTTACTCCTCATATATGGTTGCAGAAAATGTGACCATTGACACTCTTTCTTATAGAAACGGCGCTGAGGCTGCGCTGTGGACTTGCGATGGATCGGTCTCATACACATTGGACAAAGGGCAGCGAACGACTCGCGGCACAGAGATCACCCTTTTCATCAGCAAAGACAATGACGAGTTCTTGGAAGAAAGCCGTCTTCGATCAATCTTGCAGCACTACTGTGCTTTTTTACCCTTTCCGATCTATCTCAATGGATCGCAGATCAACAAGAAGCAGCCCCTCTGGTTGAAAAACCCTTCGGAATGCACCGATGCAGAATATCTCGAATTCTACCACTCCCTCTATCCTCTTGACCCTGATCCCATTTTTTGGATCCACCTCAATGTCGATTACCCTTTTCATCTCAAAGGAATTCTCTATTTTCCTAAAATTACTAAGCGGTTTGATTGGAATCACAACACGATCAAATTGTTCTGCAATCGCGTCTTTGTCTCCGACCATTGCAAAGACCTGATTCCCGATTATTTGATGATCTTAAGAGGCGCAATAGACAGCCCGGACATCCCTCTCAATGTATCGCGCAGCACGTTGCAAATGGACCGCACGGTCCGGCAACTCTCCCAGCATATTTCGAAAAAAGTATCGGACCGCCTTTCTTCTCTCCATGTTTCCGAACGAGAAAAATTTCTGAAAGCTTGGCCAGACATCGAAATGATCATCAAGCTCGGCATTCTCCAGGATGATAAATTCTACGAACGCTCTAAAGATTTTCTCATCTGGAAAAATTTAAATGGCGACTGGACGACAATCCCTGAATATCTGGAAAGGCATAAAGAGGAATACAAGGGTAAAATCTTCTATAGTTCAGAGGAACAGCAAGGCCATATTTTAGACCTTTACAAACAAAAAGGGATCGAAATATTGGCAGCTTCTTCAGTTGTCGACACCCCTTTGATCAGCTTTTTGGAAGACAAAATCGACGGCGTCAAATTCCAACGGATCGATGGCGCTATCGACGAAGCCATTGTCGATGCGTCGCGTGAAAAAACTCTTCTGGATGCAGATGGCCGCACAGAGAGTTTTAAAATCGCCGACTTTATCCGCTCGAAACTGGGAATCGACAACCTTTCTGTAGAAGCGAAAAGCTTGAATACGGATTCCGTTCCTGCCCTTCTCGTCGTTGACGAAGAGATGCGCCGCCTGCGCGAATCGATGGCGCTGGCCCAGCAAGCGCTGCCGCCCCATTTTGCCGCTAAACGGACATTTGTGGTCAACACGAACAATCCTCTCGTCCAATCTATCTACGGCCTCAAAGAGAAAGACGCCGCTTTAGCCAAAGAGATGGTGCTTCATCTGTATGAGTTGTCGCTGCTTTCTCAACGCGAACTCGAACCTGCGGCCCTGTCCCAATTCGTCGCACGCGCTAGTCAGATCCTAGAAAAATTAGTTTTGAAGTAATCGGGTTTCATTCAAAACCACGAGCGGATTCATGGGGAAGGTCTCGACGGAATCGATGATCTTCCCTTGAATGGTCAGCGCCTCCACTGTACCTTTTTGCGGGGTTAAAGTGATCAAACAGACCGCGTTGGCCTGTGCGATCTTTTCCAGATACCATAATTTTTTCGGCTTTCTCGGCGTCACCCCCCAAGAACCATCTCCCATATAGACCACCCCATCGGGATCGATTTTATTCCCTTTCATAGGAAATGTTCGCTTGTAGGCATGGTTGTGATGCTCAAAGGCGACGTTCAAATGGTATCTCTCAAAAAGAGGATTCCATTGAGCGCGAAGTTTCTTCGGCCCATGGCCCCGGAAAGGATAAACCGATGGGAAGGCGGCGATATGGTAAGCGGCCATCTTATACGACATATTTTCCCTTTCAGAAAGGGTTTTTTCCAGCCATTTTGTTTGCTGCCCTTCAATGTGAAAACTATGTCCCGAATCGAGCAGGAACAGGCTCAAATAATTCCCTGCATCGAGAACTCGGTAGGGAACCCCTTTTTCCGGGGTGGCAAATAACTCATAAAACAGAAGATGGGTCGCAGTGGATGTGGAAAGGGTTGTCGGTTTAATATCATGGTTTCCAATCACGGGAACCATGGGGATCATCCTCCCTTCCGAATCGATCATCCGGGTTTTCCATTCTTTCAAAAAAGTGCGCCAACGGTTGATTTCCCAATCCTTCCCCTTGTAGATCGCGCGCCGGCCATTCGTATAAGCGATATCTCCGCCGACAACCACAAAGTCGGGATTTTTGGCGGCGATCTCCCCATTCATCCTTTGTAAAGTGGAAAGATAAAAATAAGCATCCCCACCAACAACGAAGCGCACAGGCCTGGAAAGCCTGTCGGGAAGGGTTCGGAACCGATGAATCCTCTCGTTTCCGACAATGCGGAATTGATAGTCGACATTCGGCTCCAATTCATCGATTTCCACGGTGTGGGCCAAAAATTCTGTCCTTGGGAGCTCGCTATAAATACCTTCCTTTTTCTCCCATTGGGAATCCCCCATTTTTCGGTAATGAAGAGCTGAAACACGCTCTTCGTCTCCGGTATGCCAATGCACGGTCATCGTCGTTGTAGGATCATGCATCCAGGTCAGGTAGATAATCGAAGGCTCGCGGGCGTTGGAAAGCGCTGCAGCGCAAGTAAAAATTAAAAATAATAGTTTACGCACGAATGCCGCCATGTGAAAAAAAATTTTAAAAGAGGGATTAGCTGTTTAAAACAACTCTACCACCCTTTATTTTTTGACGCCAGACACGACTTTCTTTATATTAAAGAAATTAATATATGAAATTAAAATTTATAAGTCATACTGGTTTTGATTATTTATTAGCTATATATTATAATTATTAACAAGAATCAATGATAATTTAGGTTAATATGACTTCTGAAATTAGGAATGTACACATTTACAATCGCAGTTCGCGTGAGCTTGGCCTTTGCCAAACCCACCGGGATGAGCTTTGCGATTCGATCGC
>CAJCIW010000247.1 GCA_903970455.1 Verrucomicrobiota bacterium
TAATGTCCTCCAAAATCCAACTCCTTTCCGAAGAGACCATCAATCAAATTGCTGCAGGAGAGGTGATTGAGAATCCAGCATCCGTTGTCAAAGAATTGGTAGAAAATGCCGTTGACGCAGGAGCCTCCCACATCTCGATAGAAATCCTTTCCGGCGGCTTTCAGAAGATCAAAGTCAGCGATGACGGCTCCGGAATGTCTTCCGCGGATGCTCTACTTTGTCTGAAGAGGCACGCCACCTCGAAAATCACGGATGCGAAAGATTTATTTACCCTGGCGACGATGGGATTTCGAGGGGAAGCGTTAGCGTCGATCGCTGCGGTGTCGAAATTGACCTTGCTGAGCGCTCTGGAAAATACCCCTGCCATTTCCATCGAAGCAGAAGGAGGCGTCATCACCCAATCAGGCCCGGGCGCGCGGTCCCGCGGGACGACCATTGAGGTGCGCTCTTTGTTCTACAATGTTCCCGCTCGTAAAAAATTTCAAAAAAGCTCCGCCGGGAGCAATGCCGAGATCACTAAAATTGTCACCCAGCTCGCTTTAGCCCATCCCGAGGTTGGCTTCGAACTTATTCAACAAAACCGCTCCCAATTTTCGTTGCCCACAGGGCGAGGGGAGGATTTTTTGGAATTATTGAAAAACCGGGCAGGCGTTCTTTTGGGGATGGAATTTTTGAACTCTTCCTACTGTTTAAAAGATGACGGAGAGCACAAAATGACTGGCTTGATCGGGAGCCCCTTCCTGACGCGGCATAATCGATCGGGGCAATATCTTTTCGTCAATCGCCGCCCCGTCTTTTGCCTGGCTTTGTCGTACGCCGTCCGCGATGGGTACGGAACGCGCCTCAGCTCCGATCGCCATCCTATCTATTTGCTCAATATCTCTCTTCCTCCCGAGCTTGTCGATGTCAATGTGCACCCCCAAAAAAGAGAAATACGGTTGAGAGAGGAAAGCGTTGTCAAATACGCCGTGCATTCTGCCATCACTAAGACACTTGGTTTCGGCGACTCTTCATCTCCTTCTTTTACTTTTCACTCCGACCTCGACCCTTTTTCATTCTCTGAAGGTCCATCGCACGAACCTCTTATCTTCAGAGAGGAGCCGCAACCGGTATTACATCCAGAAATGCCCCTTGAATCGGAACTCAAAATCATCGGTCTTTACCGTCACTATTTACTCGTCGAAGCCGAGAGCTTTCCCCGCCGTTTTTCTTTCGAGCCGGGCGTTGTATGGGTCGATCTTCCTGCTGTTGAGGCGCGTCTTCAGTTCGATGCATTGATGGGTTCCTCGGAAAGTTCTGCGCCCAGTCAAGGGCTATTGATCCCTGCAGCCTACAGTTGTTCTCGGGCCGAAGCTCAATTATTAAATACGCATCTCCAGCTGCTTCATAAATTGGGAATTCATATCCGCGAAATCGGTCAAACTGTGTTCCTGGTGGAGTCTATTCCCCCATTTTTAGAAGAGGGGGAGGTTAATCTGGCCATTGAAGAACTGATTGCAGAACTTCAGGGGATGGAAAAAGAGAAACGGTTGAGTGAAGAACGGCATCGCCGCCTGGCTGCATCTCTTAGCCGGCGAGTGCGGTCTCGTAAGAAAAATTTCCATTTAGTAGAAGCGGGCCATCTGATAAAACAGCTTTTACAGGCGGACGACGCCTTCCATTGTCCTCAAGGGAAAAGGACGCTGGTTTGTATTAGGGAGAGAGAAATTGAAAACGACTTCACAAAAGCATTTTCAACTCCGCCTCAAACGTTTGCAGATAGCCATGAAGGGTGCAGAACTTGACGCCTGTTTGATTGAACAGCCCCTTGAATTGTTCTACTTCACCGGATTGAAACTCTCTGCTGGACGGCTCCTTGTTCACTCCAAGGATGCCCTGCTCCTCGTCGATGGCAGATACGTGCAGATGGCGGAAGAAAAATCTCCTTACCCCCTTTCTTTGGATGGTCCTGAAAAATTTCTTAGCTTTTGCCAATCCCGTCGTGTCCGCAGCTTAGGGTTTGACGGGAGCCACACCTCTCATGATCGTTTTCTTCATTTGAGCAAACTCGTAAAAAGAGAGATCAAGCTGATTCCTTCGACGCCGCTTTTCAAAAATGCACGCGCCATCAAGGACAAAGAAGAAATTGCAAAAATGGAAAAAAGCGCGAAACTGCTTTGGAAAGGATTTCAATATATCCAGTCTTTGCTGAAAACCGGAGTCAAAGAGAAAGAAATCTCGAAATGTTTTGAGATTTTTTGCCTGGAGCGAGGCGCCGACAAACTTTCCTTCGAGCCGATCATCGCGTTTGGCCCCAATTCCGCGATGCCCCATTACCGCTCCCAGAATACTCAGCTGAAACCGGGGAACATCGTTCTCATCGATATCGGAGTGTGCGTGGATAATTACTATTCCGACATGACCCGAGTCCTTTTTTACAAAAAAGCAAACCCGTTCTTGAAAAGGCTTCTTGAAATCACAAAACGCGCTCAAAAAAGCGCCCTTGCCCTCTGCCGCCCTGGGGTAAAGTTGAAACAGCTCGACATCGCTGCCCGTCAAGTGATGCGCGAGGAAAATGTGGAAGATCTCTTCATCCATAGTTTAGGGCATGGAATCGGCCTGGAGATCCATGAGTACCCCCGAATCAAATTCGATGGGGAGGAGAAAGACGATGTGCTCAAAAGCGGCATGGTCTTCACCGTTGAGCCTGGCCTATACGTGCCGGGGATCGGCGGCGTGCGCTATGAAGACACCATCGTCATCACACCCAAAGGGCACAAGAATTTGTATCCCTCTTAGGCCTTTGTAGGACTTCTCGAACATTCTTTTTTTCTCAATACACTGACTAAATTTACTCAGTGTATTGTTTTAAATAATCTCCCCGAGAATAAATATTCGAGCCCTTCGGGCCCGAAAAGTTGCAAAGTCGAGCTAATACCAATCGCAGTAAATAACTTCCTATTTGAGCTGCGTGAAAACTGCCGACAAATCGACGAGCGCAAGTGGCATAGTATTAAACCAATACAATGCCACTTGCGCTCGTCGATTTTCGGCGCTTTGACGCGCTGAAATATGAAGTTATTTGCTGCGATTGGTATAAA
>CAJCIW010000248.1 GCA_903970455.1 Verrucomicrobiota bacterium
AAAGAGGGAAAGATCGTGATCGAGGCGATCACCGAACATGTCGAGAATGCCGGTGTGCATTCAGGTGATGCGACGATCGTTCTTCCTCCTCAGCGCCTCTATTTGGAAACGATCCGCCGCACAAAAAAAATCACCCGCGAGATCGTCAAGGCGCTCCAAATCACAGGTCCTTTCAACATCCAGTTTATCGCGAAGAACAACGCGATCCAGGTGATCGAGTGCAACGTCCGCTCTTCCCGCTCTTTCCCTTTTGTGAGCAAAGTGACCAACCATAATTTCATCGAAATCGCGACGCGGGTGATGCTCGGACAATTTTCCCCTGCCCCTTACGAGACACTGGAACTCGATTACGTCGGTGTCAAAACGCCCCAATTTTCTTACCATCGTCTGAAAGGCGCAAACCCTGTCGCCCATGTCGAAATGGCCTCGACAGGAGAAGTCGCCTGCCTTGGGCACGACCTTCTCGAAGCCTTCTTTTTATCCTGGCTATCGACAGAACAGTCGATTCGCCGGAAACGGATTCTGGTCAGTATCGGCGGAGATCAGAAGATCAAATTGCTCGAACAGCTCCAAAAGCTGGAAACGCAAGGGTGGGAAATCTACGCAACAGAAGGGACCAATGACTTCTTGTGCCAGCATGGGATCGCCTCGCGGTGCGTCTATAAGGCTAGCGAAAAGATTGAACCGAATGTGACTACGCTGATTGCAAACCACAAGATCGATCTTATCGTCAACATCCCACGCGGCCTTGGCACCAATCACAAAACGGACGGCTTTACCATCCGACGGTTGAGCATCGACCATCACATTCCTCTGATCACCAATTTGCAGATCGCACAAATCTTTCTGCAATCTTTGACGGAATTGAAAATGGATAAACTCCCTGTGCTCTCCTGGAGAGAATTCATTATGACAAAAGGGACTCTGAGTTTTTGAAAAATCAACTGATCAAAACTCTTGTCAAGCTTCTCAAGCCCAAGAAGCTCAATTTGGGAGAGGAAAAGGGTTTCCTCATTCTTTCGACGACAGGGCTTGGGGATACGTTGTGGGGAACTCCGGCGATCCGCGCCTTGCGCAAATCTTTTCCTACCAGCTACATCGGCGTCATCACAAGCCCCATCGGGAAAGCCTGCTTGCAGCACAACCGCCGCATCGACGAGCTGTTCGTCGTCAAAGATCCTGTGCTTTTAAATCTTTTCTCTCTCTATCGAAAACTTAAAAAAAGAGGCATCACCCACGTTCTTCATTTCCACACTTCCCAGCGGCCTATCTTACCTTTGGCCTCCATTCTGGGTGCCGCGGAAATCGTGGGGACCCATGGAATCAACAAAGGGTTAGATTTTCTCCTCACTCACGCTTTAGATCACGAAGAATTCCACGAAATTCAGCGTCGACTCGACATTGCGGCACACGTAGGTTCACAGACTCTAGATTCCTCCATGGAGCTTTTCTTGAGCCAGGAGGATGAAAAGATAGCTGAGACGTTTTTGGCAGATCAACATATTCCCTCCTATTTTCCATTGATTGCGTTGCACCCCGGCGCCAAGGACGGATTTAAACAATGGCCAGTATCCCACTTTATCGAGCTCGGCAATCGTCTGGTCCGCAACCTCGGCTGCCGGGTGGTCCTCACCGGAACACCCGCAGAAAAAACTTTGGTTACATCCATTGCTTCCCAAATCCAAGGAGCCATAGTCGCCACCCACCTCCCGTTGCTGGCAATGGCCGCGTTAATCAAAAGGATGGCCCTCATGATTTCCAACGACACTGGACCCATGCACGTTGCCTTTGCAATGAAAACGCCGACAATTGGCCTGTTCACCCCGACAAACCCCAAGCTTTGCGGTCCTTATTTTGTTGAAAGTGCATTGCAAATAGCCAAAAAACCGACATGCTCCCCATGTCTGAAAAAAAAATGCCGCGAACCGTTTTGCCTCTTGCAAATCGGTGTCCAAGAAGTTTACGATTCGGTTTTAAAGATATTCTACCAAAAAAAATAAGATGAACCCGCTTTATCAACGCAGCCTCATTTCGATCTCCGATTTAACTAAAGACGAAATTCTCCTCATCTTAAAGCGTGCAGAAGAGATGAAAAAAAAGATACCCAGGGAACTCTTAAAGCACAAAATTTTGGCCTCCTGCTTTTTTGAGCCGTCGACGAGGACACGCCTTTCATTTGAGGCGGCGATGATCCGTCTTGGCGGCAGTGTGGTTGGCTTTGACGAAGCGGGATTGAGCTCCGCGAAAAAAGGGGAATCTCTCCAGGATTCGATGAAAGTGATCGGCGAATATGCCGACTTGATTGTGTTGCGCCACCCGAGCGAGGGGGCAGCCCGCGCCGCGAGCGAAGCGACAACCAAACCTGTCATCAATGCCGGCGATGGGGCGAATCAACATCCGACACAAACTCTGCTCGATCTATTCACGATTAAAGAGTGTCAAAAGAAGCTCAAGGGGCTAAACCTCGCTTTTGTCGGCGACCTAAAATTCGGGCGCACGGTCCACTCGCTGAGTGTGGCTTGTACCCATTTCGACATGCGACTTTTTTTCGTATCCCCGGAACAGCTGATGCTTCCGGATGAAATCAGCCGATTCCTCAAAAAACAGGGGATCAAATTTTCGTTCCATCGCAACATGGAAGAAGTCCTTGGCAAAGTCGATATCCTCTACATGACCCGATTACAAAAAGAGCGCCTCGACCCCTCGATTTATGAAAAATGCAAGGACACCTACATCCTCAAAGAAAAAATGATGAAACAAGCGAAGAAAAATCTCAAAATCCTCCATCCGCTGCCGCGTGTGAATGAAATCGAGCTCACCATCGACAAAACTCCTTTCGCCTACTATTTTCAGCAGTCGGAGAACGGCCTTTATGTCCGCATGGCTTTGCTCTCTCTTATTTTAGGAGAAAAAAATGGCTAAAACTCTTTCCGTCGCCGCCATCAAAGAGGGAACTGTCATCGACCACATCCCTGCAGGCTCCGCATTGATCATTCTTCAGCTTCTGGAACTTCTGCAAGGAAAACACCGAGTTTCCCTGGGTATCAATTTAAGCAGCTCTTCGAGAGGCTTTAAAGATTTGATCAAAATCGAAAATCGGGCCCTCACGGAAAAAGAGGCGCACGACATTGCTGTCTTTGCCCCCCAAGCGACCATCAGCATCATTAAAGATTACAAAGTTGCCAGTAAGATCCCCGCAAAACTTCCTAAGGCCGTTGCCCGGATCCTTATTTGTCCCAACTTGCGTTGCATAACCCGTTGCGAGCAGATCGAAACGCTCTTTCATGTCGAAGAACATAAACAACAGGTGGAATTGCGCTGCCATTATTGCGAAAAGATTTTTGAGCGCAGTGAAATCAAAGAATTTCGCCTATGATACAGATCAAAGGCGCACTGACACACGACGGAAAGAGGATCGACATGGCGATTCCTTCGGAAGAGGAAAGGACGATCGCGGCCCATGGTCTTACCTTGCTCCCTGCATTGATCGATTCCCATGTGCATTTCCGCACCCCGGGGCTTTCCCATAAAGAAACATGGGAAACAGGCGCGAAA
>CAJCIW010000249.1 GCA_903970455.1 Verrucomicrobiota bacterium
TGCTACCTTCCGGTCCTGACCTGGTTCGGATCGTGCCGCTCTATGAGGTCCCCGGCAAAGGGGGAATGGTAACAAATTTTGGGATTCGAGGTAAGGTTATAAATTATTTTAAGTCTTCGATATTGCCCTCGATATAGAGGCGGAACCAGACTTCTAGAACTAACAGGCCCCAGAGTTCCTGGAAAAAGAGGTGAGGGTGTCTTGTAAAATTTTTCATTTGCTCCGACAGCCAACGGCGTGAAAATAGCCCTGCTTCGACAAGAACGCTTTTAGACAGCTTTTCCATCAATTTTTTTATTGTGATCCCCATCGTCCAAGGGGGTAGCGTGGCGACGCGGGAACTCGTTCGCGTAAATAATTCCTCGTAGTTGAAACGGGGCGCATGATCGGGAACCGAAGCGAAGAGCTCGACCATCTCTTTATCAAGATAAGGGGCTTTTTTGATCATCCCAAAATGGGAACAGAACCGTTCCTGAGGGAGTAGAATAGAGGGGGGAAGCTTGATCTTATGGTAGAGGTACAAGAGGGAACTCATCGTCGGCCCCAGCCGCTTTAGAGCGGGAAAGCGGTGAAGGAAGATCTCATCATCGACAGGTTTTAAGAGTTGGGAATGCAAATCGTAGAATTCTTTTTTGTCGAAGAGGGCTGTTTGCTGCAAAAAAGCAAGATGCCAGGGATGGGTACGGATGGAGCGGAGCATTTTATAGGCCGACCGGGGACGAAATTGATAAAACAGAGGGATCAACATTTTTTCTTTCAGATAACGTTCAACTACAGACAGGGGTTTGAAGAGAAAAATGCGGGGAGGATAAATTTCATCGATCAAATGGGGAACAGATCCTGTAGAAAAAAAAAGCTCTGTTTCCCCTTGTGCCTTGAGCTCTTTGCAAGTTTGCCAAAAGTTAGGAAGCGATATGTCGGCGACGGGTTCTTCCAAGTGGCAAACCATCGAAAATAGATCATCCAGAACGTCTTGCGCAGACAGCGGCACATCAGGAGAGATGAATTTTAGGGGAATCCCCGCTTCTTTTTGCAGCGCAGATTTTTCTTCTTCCGATTGAACATAACAAAGCGGTGGGTGTGTGGATGAAACCCTGCGCCGAAAAACTTTGGCCCCCATCGACGAAAAATCTTCCGGGCCGATCTCTCTGTTTTTGTGTATGAGGCCCGCGTTATAGGCCCAGTAGGGGCGGATGAGGAGATTTTTTTCCTTGGTCACTTTTAAATAATGGCCGGGCTGCAATTTAAAGACGTTCTGGATGGGGCTTTTTTCTTGAGGGATGTAGCCAAAGGAAATATAAAAAGAGAGTGCCTCAAGGTCTGGAGTTTGGGATACTAAACGAGAGAGGAGAAGACTCTTCAATGTGTTGGCGAATAGAAATAGGTTGTTCTTCAAAATCCAGTAGAGCCCCTTCTCTCCAAGACGGTCTCGGACCAGGAGGAGCTCTTGCTTTTTCTCGTCGTAGAGAGCAAGAGCGAAATTGCCGTTCAGATAAGTGAAAGCCTGTTCTTGACGGAGGAAATAAAGTGAAGCTATCGATTCTTCGATGCTTTCATGGGTCAAAGCGGGATTCTGTTTTTGGATTTCTTGGTTGATTTCTTCCTGGTTGACGATGAGGCCGTCGATGAGAACGACTATGCCTGAGTTCGGTATGAAAGGACGCGGCTGCTGAGAGGCTCCTCCTAACTCAATGCGGCCGTTTTGCCACACCTGCATAATTTGAGGAGAATGGGAAAGCATTCTCCTCGTTGCAGACTCTTCTGGGATTTCGTTTGGATAGACCGCCCCGGCGATTGTCATCGATTCGAGGTTTTTACCACTTTAGTCCGTGCATCAAAAGAAGAGACATTCTCCAATTTTGTTTCGGGATAAAAAGCTGCGAGGATTTTTGGAGCTTTCTCCCCTTTGTCGGCCATGGCTGTTGCACTGAACAGGCAAAGACCCACCCCGCTTCCTTCCCCGAATCCCTTGAAGATGATTTGATCCCCGTTTGCCGCAATCGTGAAATCATTGCTTTTAAGCCGTACGGCGCCTAATGCCGCTTGCAGCTTTCCAAAATCAAACTGATGCTCTCCGGCATTATCTTTGATACGGGCGCCGTACACTTTTTCAGATTTTTCATCCTGGTAAACCCCAAAGTCGTTCGCTTGGGTAGTGCCAAGAGCTTTGGCAAGTTCTTTTTTAGAAATCGTAAAGGTCCAGGCATGCTTCTCCCGTTCGCGGGCGGCAAATGGGGTTTCGACTCCTCGGGGAGCGGGGACGTCTTTCCGAAAGATTGTCGTATAAGCCGCTGTTTTACCGGCGCTGTCTTTTGTCCAGGTTGTTGGGAAGGGGACTCCTTTATAAAGCATCACCATATGGCGGGTGCTGTTAATAGCCCTTTCCACATGGAGATTTTGCATAGAGGCTCCATAACCTTGGTAACCTGTGTCTGCGGCATCGACATGCCAATAGAAGTCAGATTTTCGGGTAGCGAGATAATAAGCATTTGTCCTGGCAGCGATCGCCACAGCGTCCATCACTTCTTCGTCCAGATCCAATGAAAATTGTACCGGCATGCTCGATTTCAGGTAGCGCTCGACATCCACCTCATTGACAGCGTAGAGTTTCCCTTTTAGGTCATAGATCTCGACGCACCCCCTGTATTCGATCCCGTTGACGAGAACGGTGCTTTGGGAATCTGCAGGCACAACCCGGATTTGGAAGATGCCGGGGATCAATTCCCCCCATTTCATTCCGTTGTGGGCCGGGGTCACCCAATTCCTGGTCGATGAGGATTCTTCCGAAAGGAGGATCTCATTCAGGGGATTGTAGATATAGTGGCGCCCTTTTGCTTCGAGCAGAATTTTATCTTTTTGTTTCTCGATCAAGACCTTGATCGTCGCAGGCTTTCCAATTTGAGAGAAATCGGTAGGGATTTCTTTCCCGTCGGATAACAAAAGGCTGGGGGCGGCGGCGCATGCGAATAAAGATGCGGCCAAAATGAATTTTAAGGATCTCATAGATCTTCTCCGTTAAATTTTGCAGGGGGAGTGAGCCCCAAATGTTCGTAGGTCAAGGAAGTGGCTTCACGCCCGCGAGGAGTGCGTTTCAAGAAGCCTTGCATGATTAAATAAGGTTCGTACACCTCTTCCAAAGTATGGGCTTCTTCGGATAAAGCAACAGCTAAAGTATTGACCCCTACAGGGCCTCCGCCATAATGGCTGACGATGAGCTTAAGGATTTTTTTGTCCATTTCATCGAGTCCGCGATGGTCGATCTCCAGCATATCGAGAGCGAGATGAGCGGTCTGACGGTCGATTTTTGGATGTTTCTTAATTTGGACGAAATCGCGCGCCCATCGGAGTAAATTGTTCGCAATGCGAGGGGTGCCCCTGGCGCGCTCAGCAATGGCTAACGCCCCTTCTTTGGTTAGGGAGACGTTGAGAAGTTTTCCTGAGCGGAGGAGAATGATTTCTAAAAATTCTGGTGAATAGTAATCCAGCCTGAAATTCAGGGCAAAACGGGAGCGCATAGGGCTGCTTAGAAGGCCAACCCGCGTGGTGGCTCCGACCAGCGTAAAAGGGTTTAGCTTCACTTGAACGCTCCGGGCAGAAGGCCCCGCATCGATCAAAAGGTCGAGAGAAAAATCTTCCATGGCCGGATAGAGATACTCTTCGACTGCGCGGTTCAACCGGTGGATCTCGTCGACAAAAAGCACATCCCCTTCTTTCAAGTTGGTCAAGATGCCGG
>CAJCIW010000250.1 GCA_903970455.1 Verrucomicrobiota bacterium
AATTAAAAGCCTTTGAAATAAAAATGCTCTCCGCAGAGGAAAAAACCGCCACTTTGGAGTATGAATTGTTCGACGCCTTGCGAAAAGAGGCCGCATCCCATTCCCAAGAAGTGCGGAAAATCGCCGAAGCCGTCGCCCAAATCGACTGCCTGCTTTCGTTTGCCGATACGGCGAGAACGCATCATTATGTCCGTCCCCTTGTCGATCAGAGCGAGATTTTCCATGTGGAACAAGGTCGCCATCCCGTGATCGAAGCTGTCCTTGGCACGGAAACGTTCATCCCTAACGACGTCTTTTTGGATGGGCACAATCAGCGGCTTTATCTCATCACCGGCCCGAACATGGCTGGAAAGTCGACGTTCATCCGCCAAGCCGCCTTGATCGCGATTTTGGCCCAAATAGGCTCTTACGTACCCGCCAAACAGGCGCAGATCGGAATCATCGATAAGATCTTTAGCCGCATCGGCGCCAGCGACGATCTCTCCCGCGGCCAATCGACATTCATGGTCGAGATGACCGAAACGGCGAACATTCTTCACAATGCGACGGACCGCTCCCTTGTCATCTTGGACGAGATCGGCCGAGGGACAAGCACCTACGACGGGATTTCTATCGCCTGGGCTGTTGCAGAATTTTTGCTAACAGAACCCCGCCGGCGCGCCAAAACACTTTTCGCGACCCATTATTGGGAACTCACCGAATTGGAAAATGAGATTCCGGGCGCCGTGAACTTCAATGTCGCCGTTCACGAGTCGGAGCGGGGCATTGTCTTCTTACGCAAGATTGTCAAAGGGGGGACGGACAAAAGCTACGGCATCCACGTCGCCAAACTCGCCGGCCTCCCCCATTGCGTGATCAAGCGCGCATTGCAACGACTGCACAAGTTAGAGAAGAACACCAAGGTGCCCAACAAGGAGAAACAACTCAACTTTTTTACATCGGAATCAAAAATATCTGCCGAGTTAAAAAATTTGGACACCGATCATTTAACGCCTATAGAAGCCTTAAAAAAGCTTATCGAGTTGAAGAACCAATGTTCGACGTAAAAATCCTCGATCAGTTTCCGACCAAGCCCGGCGTTTATCTGATGAAAGATGCAGAAAACAAAGTGATCTATGTCGGGAAGGCCAATGTTCTCAAAAACCGGATCAAACAATATTTTTCCCTGGTTGATAGCCGCCCGATGATCCCGTTCCTGATTCGGCAAGTCGCGCACATCGACACGATCGTCGTCCCGTCCGAAAAGGAAGCGCTGCTGTTAGAAAACACGTTAATCAAGAAACATCAGCCCAAATTCAACGCCATTCTCAAAGATGACAAGACCTTCATCAGCCTGATGATCAACAACCGCCACCCCTGGCCGATGATCCGGCTCATCCGCTATAAAGGAACGCCCAAAGATGACGGCCTTTATTTCGGCCCTTATACGAGCGCTTTTTCAGCACGTCAGACGTATGAGATGCTCACCCGTTTGTTCCCCCTAAGGCAATGCAGCGACGAAGAATTGAAGCGGCGTACAAGGCCCTGTTTGCTTTATTCGATCAAGCGCTGCGTTGCGCCTTGCGTCGGCAAATGCACGAAACAAGAATATGACACTTTTGTGGGAGGCGCTGTCAAATTTCTAAAAGGGCAAGACAAAGAGATTTTAAAACATCTTTATGCCGAGATGAAAAAAGCCTCTGAAGGTCAGGAATACGAACGCGCCGCAGCCATTTTGCAATCTATCCGGCAAATCGAACACGTTGTCGAGACACAAGCTCTCGTTGTGAAAGTCAATGGCAAAAATAGCGACGCTCTGGCCATCTACCGCGAAGGGGAAGAAGTGATGCTCGTGCAGCTGCTTTTTCGGGAAGGCAAACTGGTCGGCTCGGAGCACTACTCTTTTTCCAATATCCTCGAGGAAGATGAAGATCTGCTTTCTTCATTCATCTTGCAGCACTATCGGCATTTGGAAGGGATGCCCGATGAAATTCTCGTTCCCATTCCCCTGAAAGACGCCGACGTGATCTCCGAAATCCTTTCCGAATCGCATCAGAAAAAAAAGAGCGCGATCGTGCATCCCCAAAAAGGAGAAAAAAGGGCCCTGATCGGCATTGCCGAAGAGAACGCCAAAGCCATTTTCAGGCAAGAAAAGGACCATCTCGAGCTCAAAGAAAAGATGCTCCTCGACCTGCAAGAGACCCTGAAACTGAACCGCTATCCCAAACGGATCGAATGCTTTGACACTTCCAACATTTCCGGGACGGATCCCGTCGCCTCCCTCGTCGCTTTTACCGATGGGGAAAAAGACACAAAACGGACGCGGCTGTTCAAAATCAAAACAGCCCTTAAAGGGGACGATTATGGGGCCATGCGCGAAGTGTTGACACGCCATCTCACCCGTTCCAAACAAGCCGATGATCTCCCCGACCTAATCATCCTCGATGGCGGGAAAGGGCAGCTCAACACCGGCTTAGAGGTGTTTAAAGCCCTCGACATCGCCTCCGTCGATCTCATTGCACTGGCCAAAGAACAAGGACGCCATGATAAAGGGATGACGGCGGAAAGAGTCTTTTTGCCGGAACACCATGATCCCATTCACCTCAATCCCCGTTCCAGCCTGCTCTTCTTGCTGCAAAAAGTGCGCGATGAGGCCCACCGCAAAGCGTTGGGCTTTCACCGCCATCGCCGTCAGAAACGCACACTAACGAGCGCTCTAGACAACATTCCGGGCATCGGCCCCATCAAACGGGGGCGCCTTCTGCGCCATTTCGGCAGCGTAGAAAAGATCAGGCAAGCTTCCGAAGAAGAGCTCAAGCAAGTGAAAGGGATCACCCAAAAAGACATCCACTATTTAAGAAGTATGGAAAACAGAAACTCTTTACGATAGCCTAAATGCTTCTGCAAGATTTGGCTTAGATCATTCTCGGCTTTTTCCAAAACTTCCTGCTGTTTTTCCGCAGGCAAGAGGGGCATCTCGACAAATACCGCAATTTTTTGATCCTTGGAAAGGTCCACATCAACGGACAAATCCCGATTCGGAAAGCATTTTTTCCAATAGTCTTGCACATAGCCTTGAACCACGGCCGAATCGACGAATACTTCATGCCGCCCCATTTTAAAACGGTAGTACGCCCCGCGACACATCGTATAAAAACCCAGCAGCAGCAACCCACCGCAAGCGAGAATGCCATACCCAATCAAAGAAAAATGGGTGGACTCATTGGAGAAAAAGGCAGCAATCGCATTGCGCAGATGAGGAGCATATTGAAGCCCGACAAAAAACACCCCTATCACAAGGACAAAGACGACCAAAATGAATTGCACTGCAGAAAATAGGAGATTGCCAGTTTTCATCCGTCCTCCGGCGGAAACCCGGCCCTTAAGGGCCGGGTATTTTCAAAAACAATGTTGGGCCGAGTACGAACCTCGGCCCCAACTTAATCCCAGGCCTTAAGGCCTGGGTTCACGAATCAAAAAATTCCTTATGGTGTTCAGAAGCGGATTTCGCTTTTTTCTCCAACAATTCTTCCAAGTTTGGCTTTCGCTTGGAGATGAGATTTTTAAAAATGACGTGCACAGCGCGCACATGCACATTTGTCAGGCGGCTGATATCTTGCAGAATCTTATTCTGAATTTCTTCCGCTTTATCTGGAATAGAGATGCCATACGCCACATTAATCTCAATCCGCACGTTGACACTATGCGTCTTCTGATCCTGATCGACGTGTATCCCTTTGACCCCGTCCAAACCATCGCCTAAAAGATTGTCAAAAAGATTGCCTTCGAGAGTTTCCACCCCTTCGATCTGGCTCAAAGTTTGAAGCACAATAGACTGAAAGACCTTGCTTTCAACGTCGCGGATAAACACCGTTTCGGGAAGCTCAATTTCCTTGGTGTCGATTTGCTTAAGCGGATTATGCATAGCCTACCCCTCTTTCAAGAGCAGCTATTATCCAAGTAATGAAACCTCCTTGTCAAGTACAAGGAAACCCATTATGATAAAATCAGTCAAAATTCATTCCTCGCAGATCAACCATGCAAACTTTTTTTACTCTCTTCCTAAGTTTATTTTTAGGTTGGGGATGCAGCCAAATAGCCCTTCGGCGCGGTCGCAGCCCAAGGAATTGGTTCATCGCGGGCGTGTTTTTCGGCGTCTTTGCCTTGATAGTCCTTTTTATCCTGCCTCGCCGCACAGTCAAAGAGACGGTTAACGCTCCACAGCCTCAAAAAAGCCTCCCCACACTCGCCATCCTTTCATCTTCCCATGCCGAAAAATTGTGGTATTTTCTCGATGATGAGAAAGCCCAATTCGGGCCCATGAGCTTTGACGCATTGAGCAGAGCCTGGCATGAAGGAAAAATTAAACAAAGCACTTACGTCTGGAATGAAGCGATGGAGAATTGGCAGCCGTTCCAAGAAGTGATCCAATCCGCTCAATCTTGAGAAAATGTCTCCCATTTCCCTCAATTGAGTATAGAGCTAACCTTCTATAACTCATATTAGACACAACTTTTTAAGTCGGAGCGTGTAGAAGCACGGCACAGGGCATTATAAAATATTTTACGATAGTGTAGAAGTAGGATATTTAAATCTTATTTAGATTTTAGAAAAAAAACCCCGCGGAGATTTGCGGGGGTTTTTCTTTCGGCTGAGTTTTTACCAGCTGGCTTTGACAACGCCAGGGATGAGGCCGAAATTGGCCATCTCGCGGAAACAAAGACGGGAGAGTTTGAATTTTTTCAGGACGCCACGGGAACGGCCGGTCAGCTGGCAGCGGCTGCGCAGGCGCACGGGGGAAGAGTTGCGGGGCATCTTATTCAGCTCCATTTTAGCTGCATGGCGCTCTTCGTCGGTCTTATTCATATCGAGAATAGTTTTCTTTAAACTTTGACGTTTGTCCCATTTGAGTTTGACAAGGCGCTCACGTTTATGTTGTTTAGCAATCCAGGCTTTCGTCATATTCCTCTTATACTACTTTTTACGAGCAGGACCTTTTTGTCGCTGCTTGCGGTTTGGGTCGGTTTTGTTGATCACGTAGACACGCCCTTTCCGGCGGACGACTTTGTCTCCTTTGGAAGGGTCGGCTTTGATCGAAGCTTTGACTTTCATGACTACCTTAAGAAATAGAGAATAAAGTTAGGTAAGGTTATACGCAATCCTTGGTTTTCTTTCAAGAGAAGCGAGGATAAAAAATTAATTTACAGCCAGGCTGTTTTTTTGGAGGAAGGCTTCTCCCCAATAATAGTGGTCCAGCAGCCCTTCCGTCTTACGCCCTAAAATCGAAAAAGCAAGGAATAAAGCTTCTACAGAGGCGAGCCCCTTGGTGGGGTCAACACAATCTTCCTGCCGGCGGGGATAAGCGGTCGAGCAATGAGAAGGCAGGCTCCGTTTTTGGAAAAGATGCGGCCTCGGCAGCTGCCTCTCCATTACCTCGGCATAGTTCCAGGTTCCATCGATCAAAAACACCCCTAAATCCCGATCTCCTTCCTGGAGGACAGGAGCATCGAGCGCAAGCAAAAAATAACCCGATAAGTCGGGCAGTGTGTCTTTGGGATAGGTAAAAAATTGAAAATCAGAACGGCTTTCCAAGCCCCGAAGACTGCATTTTTTCAGATTTTCCTTGCGGTGGCGCAAAATAACGGTAGGAGGAAATGTAAACATTTTTTATACAAGGAGTTGGGATACACTCTATGGTAATCAAACTCGTTTTAAATTGCATTCTTCTGTTTTTCATAACCACACTAAATAGTGTCACCAGGTTTGAAGAACAAAAAATATTAAAAGACGCTTTAGCCAAAAATCGACCTATTGTCGCTGTATTCTTGAGTTCTAATTGCCCCTGGTCGACAAAACTACAGCAGGAAGTCTTAGAAAGTCCTTTATTTTTTGAGAAAACCAGCAGGGAGGTTGTCCTTTGGCCACTCTTTTTACAGCAAAGCGAAGAAGAGAAAGCCTTTTTACAGAAATATCACGTACAAAAATGTCCGACGCTATTGATCCTCGATCCCAAAGGAAAAGAGTTTGCCCGCTTTGAATACGTCCCGCTCGATGCCGCAGGGTATGCGGAAATGATTGTCAGCCAGATCGAAAGTTTTCATGAGATCTGCATCGCCCTAGCGCAAAATGATGACAATTTCGATGAAGAAAAGTGGCGCGAACTCTACCAGAAAGCAAAAAAATTATCGACTCCTTGCTTCAAACAGGTTCTTCTCGAGAGAGGTTTCCGCAAAGAGAAAGGGTCTTTTTTTCATTTGGAGAAATTCGCCTCTCTTCTAGACAAATACAAAATCAAGCACCCTTTAGTTCGCAAAGCAAAGAAGCAATTTCTCGACAGAGATCGGGACAACGAACAGGGTTTTCAATTCAAAGTCGCTGTTTTAGAATTTCAAAAACTTGCCTCCCGGCTAAAGTCTAAGGACCGGCCAGAAAAAGCCTTAAGGCCGCTTCTGAAATACTCGCAAGCGTTTCAGAAAAAAGATCCCCAAAATTATTGGAAAAGCGAATGGATGATCGCGGAATTTTTATACACCAAAAATTCGCTCATTTCCGCCTTGGAACACGCCCAAGCAGCTTACTTGGCGGCACCCGATTCCGAAAAACAGCAAATCGCTGAAACAGTGAGTTTTTTTCAAAGGGAATAAAAAACATTTAGTCTCTCTTATTCTCCCATCTGGAAAAGCTTTTGCAAACTCTGTTCGGATGCTGGGAGTCCGGACAAATTCTGCACGCCTTGAGATCGGAGGTTATTCCAAGCCGTCAAAATTCCCCATTGATTCACATAAGCATGCAATTTGGAAATCTGATGATCCCGAT
>CAJCIW010000251.1 GCA_903970455.1 Verrucomicrobiota bacterium
GTTCACTGGTCATTGACCGGGACCTCAATAGCGCGATCCTTGAAAAGGCCGTTGGGATGACGGTCTTAAAAGCTTGTGGAGCGACTCCTTAAGGAGAGCGATGAAGCAAGAATCCCCCGACTTTAGGCGGGGGAGGTTCAATGCCTTGAGATAAACTGGTTGTATTGCTGATTTCTTGCGACGACGCCCGTCCCGCCCAAACTTCCGCGGACTTCCATCGCAATGCGGCCAAGCCAATTTTGTCCTGTACCGTCAAAATTATCTCCCCAAAATGCATCTCTTCCCCTAGCGGGAACATGTTCGACGAGGTAAGCACTGCCCGTCGCGAGCAAGAGGTTTCTGAGGTCAGGATTTTGGGTGAATTTGGCAGAGACGACATGGCGCATGACCTGAAGATTATTGTACTGCCATGCGTTCCTTTGAGCAGGAGTCCAATTTCGGCTGAGCTCTCGTCCCAATCGCCAGGCGGCTTCCCCATTGAGATTTTGAAACCTTTGCATGATTCCTAGATTCGGCCCGAACTTAGCTGCTTGGAACGCTCCCTCTGCGCATTGAAATTGCATCCCCCAAAGGCGGATTGTGGAAGGATGAAAATTGCCTAAAAAAGCCATTAACGCATTCTCCTCCGCTTTATAGAACCAGATGAACTGGTCGCGTGTAGCGAGGCGGGAGATTTGTTGTGTGGATGCACTTGCTACATCCGTGAATAGAAAAAAACAGCAAAATAAAGATTTAAAACATTTGACTACGCCTTCCCAAAGCGAGCTGAACGAAAATCCATCTTGGGCCCTCTGAGTCAATCTCAAAGTGTCCATACTCTTTTGTTGCTGCTGAACAGCGACAATAGGTGGTGTCAAAGTAAAATTTAACTGGGTGTTTTGCTCTTTATGAATGGGAGTTATCATATGAATCGCCTCAGTAAGCGGATTTCAAGGCATTGTGCCATTGTTTGGTTCAAAAAATCGAGAAAATCTGCTAAAATCTCACCCCATGAAAGAAAAATATTGCCTCCTCGACAGCGGAAATCTGCAAAAATTAGAACAATTCGGCGAGTTTGTGATCGCACGTCCTTGTTCTCAAGCTCTTTGGCGCCCTGCCCTTTCCGAGGCAGAATGGGACCGCGCGGATGCCTTTTTTTCGCGGGATGGGGGGAATAGCTGGAATTTCAAAAAGAAATTACCCGAATGTTGGTTTTCTGAAATCGAGGGCGTCCGTTTTAAAATTTCTCTTACCGATTTCGGCCATCTCGGTGTTTTTCCCGAGCACAGCCTGCTCTGGAAATCGATGAAAGAAGCGATCCGTTCCCACCGTACACCCGTTCAAATTCTCAATCTTTTTGCCTATTCCGGGGGAGCCAGTTTAGCAGCGGCTCAAGCCGGGGCCCGCGTCTGCCATGTCGATGCCTCGAAAGGGATGGTCTCCTGGGCGCGTGAAAATGCCGGACACAATCAACTTTCTGAAGCCCCCATCCGTTGGATTGTCGATGATGCGGTGAAATTTTTAAGGCGGGAGATCAAGCGCGGCACGCGGTATGAAGGGATCATCCTCGATCCGCCGAGTTTTGGCCGGGGCAGCAAAGGAGAAGTTTTCAAAATTGAGCGCGATATCCAGGAATTGCTTGAGCTGTGCCGCGAGCTGCTCTCTGAAAAGCCTCTTTTCCTCTATTTCACAACGCATACCCCGGGCATGACTCCCATCGTCATGGGCCATCTGATGGAGGAAACGACGCAAAAAAAAAGGGGCCGTATAGAAACAGGGGAGATGATTTTGCCTTCCGAAAGCGGAAAACACATTCCCAGCGGCAGCTTTGTCAAATGGGTTGCTCATGATGCCTGAAGCCATTACCAGCTTACAAAATCCCAAGGTCAAAAAAGCCGTCAAATTGGCTGACCGGAAAGAACGAAACACGACGGCTCTTTTTCTTATCGAAGGGTATCGGGAACTGAAACGCGCGGCTGATAGCGGAGTCGAGGTGACAACTTTGTTCATCTGCCAGCAATTTTTTCTCGGCACCAATGAAAATGCCTTGATCGACCAAGTAAAAAACCAAGGCGCCGAAATTGTAGTCTGCGAGCCTCATGTCTTTCAAAAGCTTTCCTACCGCGACCGTCCTGACGGACTTCTCGCCATCGGCAAGCAAATGCAGCGCTCTTTGCACGATCTGAAACTTCACCTGGGTTACAAAAAAAATCCTTTTTTGATTGTCGCCGAAGCGATTGAAAAGCCAGGCAATCTCGGCACGATCTTGCGTTCCGCCGATGCAGCGGGCATCGACGGCGTCATCGTCTGCGACCGGTGTACCGATATTTATAATCCCAACGTCGTCCGCGCAAGCGTGGGTACGCTTTTCACGATTCCTGTGGTGGAGGCTTCGAGCGCGGAAACTTTAAAATGGCTCAAAGAAACCAACGTTAAAATCATCGCTGCGACCCCTTCAGCTCAGCAAGAGTTTACCCACGCCAACCTTAACGGCGGCATAGCCATCGCCGTCGGGACCGAACAGCTTGGTCTTTCCCAGCAGTGGATGAAGGCTGCTGACCTGCAAGTCCGGATCCCCATGCACGGCGTCGCCGATTCCCTCAATGTCGCCACAGCGACGACCCTTCTGTTGTACGAAGCGGTCAGGCAAAGAAAATGAAAATCATTTACTGCGACAACCATCTTCTCATCGCTTCCAAGCCTGCAGGAATCAGCACGCAGCCCCATCAAGAAGGGGAAACAAATTTACTCGATCAGTGCAAAGCATGGCTGAAAAAAGAATTCCAAAAGCCAGGCAAGGTTTTCCTGGAACCTATTCATCGGCTCGACAAACCCGTCAGCGGTCTGGTGCTATTCGCAAGAACAAGCAAAGCCCTTTCCCGCCTTCAAGAATCCATGCGCCAGCAAAAGATCGAAAAAACCTATTTCGCTTGGCTGGAGGGAAATTTGCCGCAAGCAGAAGGGACTTTAGAACACTATCTGTTCCATGATGAACATAAAGCAAGAGTTGTGAATCCATCCCACCCTGAAGCAAAACTCGCACGTCTGCATTATGTGCAAATCGATCAGATTAATGGGAGAACCCTTGTCGAAATTCGCCTAGAAACGGGCCGCTATCACCAAATCCGCGCGCAGTTTGCCGCGATCGGCTGCCCCATTTTAGACGACGCTAAATATGGAAGTTCTTCGAAAAAGGAGCAAATCGCTTTGCACCATGGAAAGCTGAGATTTCAGCATCCTGTTACGAAAGAATGCGTTTGTTTTGAGTCTGATTTTAAAACACCCATTTGAGAATTGTTTGTGATTTCTATTTACTTTAATAAATTAATCGTTTATTTTTTTATATGGTATTTTTATGGCGAACATAACAACTCCCAACAGTTCGAATAATTATTTTGTGATTTTTGATGCGCGAAGACATTGGTGCTTAAAAGAATCGGGTCCATTGCCTTGGGCGCCTAATCTCCAAACAACCTTGCCATTTGTACCTAAAGAAAACAAAGATTTAACTCATCAATTTTACCAATCTACTAACTCAAGATCATTTGATTCAATTGTTTTTGAAAATTCATGCACTCAGGTCGACGTTTTCAGTGTAATTTCGGCTGATCTTGATCCAAAGGATTTGGGGAATTTTTCTGAGGTGAGCAAATCTTGTTATTTAGCAACTAAAACAGATACAGTCTGGTCGATACAACTCCAAAAATTATTCCCCGATGTAATGATCTCGCCTCGTAAAAACTTTTCCTTGGGTTCTGAAAAGCAACACCAGATCGTCTTCGACCCTGAGAAGCAATTTCAGATCGTTTTTCATCTCATAAAACAAACAAAAAAGCCATATGAAATACAAGTTAAATTTGAGAGAACTGAAGCAGTTGCATGCATTGCTAAAGCAATGTCTGATCAATGTGTCGATTATTTGAATTCTATCAAAAAATGCTTCCGAGAGGATAAAAATGTGATCGAATTTGAAAATTACCAAGGACCTGTTTTACAGTTTTTCAAACTTTATATTCCGGACCCTATACAAAATGAAATTTATCAAATTCATTGTGATATTATTAAATCTATGAAGCATTTGCAGAATGATTATTGGGGATGTGCGGAACACGCTTTCCCTCTTAAAATTGGACAATGGTCTGATAACAGACTCAAAGCTAAATCAATTGAACAATTTATCGATGAAAAAAATCAATGGTTTTTGCTTATTTTGTATCAGAAATACGAAATGGCAGCTTTAAAGATATTAAATCAGGTATTAATGAACAAATTCAGCGTTGCGAATTCGCTTTGAAATCAATCCCTCTTGAATTTAACAACCAGGAAAAGTTTGATGCAGCTGTCGAAGCCGCTGTTGAATCTCGAGTTTTACCCAAGAAGAATTGTGTGATTTTGTAGATGTACCGGTGGTTTCGAAGAGGATTATGATTCACCTATGTTTTCCCCTTCTTCTTTCAAATAGTTCAAGATCGCTTGGGCCCATTGCTCATCTGTAGCAATCGTTTCGAGAGGAGCCGGGGCCGTATCTTGAAATCCCTCCAGCGATTTAGATTTAATAATTTTGTAAAGCTGCTCATCGATTTTATCTTTTGCGGATTCCGGCATCCTTGAAAATCGCTCGATAGGTTTTTCATAAGCGTCGGAGTCTCCCTTAAACTGGCTAGCAATCTCCTTAAAAATCACATTCTGCTTTGCCGTAAAATCATACATCTGGATCGCCTTTCTATTTGAAAGAAGGCTGGAGAAGAGCTTTCCATTGGCAAAGGTAAGCGATGCCAGAGTGCCGCTGACTTCTGTGGCAATAGTGGCTGTGCAAGTGGGCGGGTTCGTGTTCAGATCCCAGATCTTGATCGAAAGGTCATGAGACCTGGAAAAAAGCTTCCCATGTCCAATCACAAGAGATATCACCTCATCTTCATGACCTTGAACTGTTGCTGTACAGGTGGGTGGATTTGTATTCGCGTCCCAAATTTTGATGACCCCATCGCTAAATCCAGAAAAGAGCTTCCCATTGGCATAAGTGAGCGACTTGATCGGTCCGTTTTGTGCATCATATTTAAGGGTAGAGAAGGAAGGTGGGGCATTATTGAAATCCCAGATCTTCATTTCATTGGATCTAAAAGGGGATGAAAAGAGCTTCCCATTAGCAAAGATGAGCGATCCGAGGACGCCTCTATACCCTCCTGGAAGGGTAGCAGTACAGGTGGGTGGATGCGTGTTCAGATCCCAAATCTTGATCGTGTTGTCACGAGAGGCAGAAAAAAGTTTCCTCTCCCCAACTACAAGTGCTCCCACAGTGTCTGTATGCTCTGTCAAGGTTGCTACGCACGTAGGTGGTGTCGTGTTCAAATCCCAAATCTTGATCGTATGGTCTAAAGAGCCTGAATAAAGCCTCCCATTGCCAATAGCGAGAGAAACAACTTTTTCTGTGTGTCCTTCAAGGATCGCCGTGGAGGTTGGTAGTTCGGGGCTGAGATCCCAAATCTTGATCGTTTTATCGTCAGAGCAGGAATAAAGTCTCTCATGATCACTGATCATCAATCCGACTCTTTCTCCGGTACCTTCGAGGAGGTGGGAAGCATACACTCCTTTTAGAAGATTTCGATGAACAATCCTATCGAGAATGGCAAAATTCCAGGTGGCAATCGTATTATCCTCAGAGCCTGAAATGAGGGTACCGTCGGCATAAACAAGCGATGTGACCGAATGGGAATGCCCGTTAAAGCTGGCTGTGCATGTTAGGGTGCTCAGTTCATGGATCATGATCATCCCATCGGAGAGCCCTGAGATGAGCATCCCTTCGGCAACGACAAGGGACATGATCGCTGTTTTAAGCTCTATCGATCCTGTCCTGACGAGGGTCTTAAGATCTCTGATTTTGATTGTTTTGTCCAGAGAAGCGGAAATCATTTTTCCGTCGACAACGACAAGGGAGGTCACTCTGTCTGTGTGATCTTGAAAAGCGTGTTTTTCAACGGCTTGGCTGAGATCCCAAATAACGATGATCCCATTCTGCAACCCTATGATCAGCAATTTATCAATAGGGATGATGGATGTAATCGTTGATAGGTTCATTAGGGATGTAACTGTACTGGTGGATCGATCCCAGATCTTGACTTGTCCGTCCATAGAGCTCGAAAAAATTACTCCGTTTGCAACGATAAGAGAAGTGACTTCACCGGTATGATTATATGCGTGAGAGTATATGTGCATCATGCAACCATCCTTCAATGGATGAAAAACGGTGACTCCGCCTTGCTGGAAGCCTAAAATGGGCTGTCCCTCGTAATTGGCAATGGAAGTAATATACTCTGTTCCAAAATCAGTGTTCTTTATGCAGGCGTAGCTATTAAGATCCCAAACCTTGAGCGTTTTATCCTTAGAGCTTGAGAAGAGCTTCCCATTAATGGTTGTAAGAGAAGTTACCGCATCATGATGCCCAGAAAGCTTTTCCGATGCACACAACCCGTTTGCGAGATTTGAACGAAGAATATGAAGTTTTTTGTAAGTGTCATGGAAGTTCTCAACCTTTCTTGAATCCATATGTGGAAAACGGGCCATTAATAGCGGCTCCCATAAAGAATTGCTCTGAGAGAGTTGAGTGCATTCTTTGCTCAGCAATTTACATCCCCTGAGATCATGTATATTCAGATTCGCAAAGATGCCGATGATCAGTTCTCTAGGCAGGTCCATCAGCTGAACATCTTGCTGTCTGAGAGTAGCTGGCGCAACGAAGGGAGATTGTTGCTGGGCTCTGATAGGTTGGGTCATAACTCACTCGACTCCACATAAAAGTTTTCGTTGGATGATGCGATTAGACTTTATTGCTGGAGAAGGATACAAAATTAAATGTTAAATCTAAATCATTTCTTAGATTGTCGAATGGGTCAACTTCGCCCTATCGGCTGGGGGATTTTTCATCAATCTCCAACCTCTGGGCTCAGATTGATGTTGAAGAAGCTTCGAGGAAAGCGTGAAGGTCGCTACGCAGTGAGAATTGTTTCCGAGTACGATTTCCCAGGCTTTTAATCGATTTAAAAATGATAACCGAGACCGCCGCCAAATGAAAATCCGCTGAGATTAGCTTTATGAGGGCAGGTCACCCGATGGGAATCAGGGGTTACCTTGATTAAGGAGTAATTGGTAAAAAAATCGATAAATATATTTTTCGGTAGATCGATGATCAAGCCTGTTTTGAATATCCCTCCGACACCCCAGTGAACGATCTTCTTTTTGACGAAACTCGCATGATCATGGATATGCATGTAGGTGGCCAGAACTCCTGCCCCAAGATAGGGATGGAAACGATGGATATTGAAAATGTATTTTAATCCTAAATCGACGGGGATTTGAAGAATGTCCGTTTTATATTTGCATGATTCACTGTGCCCTTTGCTATAGAGAGCGTTAATACCTGTCCAGGCATACAGATCGCGGTAAATTCTGCAATCGACTTCAAGACCATAGAGTCCTGAACCCGAATAGATTTTTCTATACCGGTGATTTGTTGGATAAAAATACGCAGCTTTCAATTCAAAGAAGAGAGGGCCTAATGTATTTCCTAATTCCTGTTTTGAATGAGTAGCTGCATAAGTGGAATTGTATGGCTGTTTGGTTGCAAACAACTGCGCATGTATTTCCTGAGGCCTGAGGAAAGCAATGAATCCAGAACAGATCACTATCCAAAAACAAACTCTAATGTTCATCAAATTCCCTGGGTTAATATGAGGGGAGTAGACCGATTTCCAACGACGTCTTCAGATACAATATAGTAAGTAGAGTTCTTTTTTTTGCAGGTTGTCAGATTGTCTATAAATTCCAATTTCGACGTAGCATTGACAACACCTACAAGATTTGTTAGGGCTGGATCCCGATAAATCAAATAGATTGCCGGAGCCTCTCCTGCATTGGGAGGATTCCAATAAATCACATTGCTCACTTCACTTTGAGTCAAAAAGTTGCATTTTTTTCTGACCACCTCTCCACTCGAAGGGGGAAACAGCGCTAGCCCAAAGACAACCTGAAAATTATCATCCTCAATAGGTGGGTAAAAGACTTGTAGCGAAGGGTATGTTGTCACGATGTTTAGTAATCCGGTCGAAGAATTATTGACAACAAGTTCAGTCTGTTCCGGATCAATCTTTACGTTATCAGCGCTGGAAGACGCACTTAGAGAGATTGTGTCGATAACCATATTAGATCCTGTGTCCACGACAGAAAGACACCCATATGTTCCTTCGTCACTGCTTGTAACATAGACGATAGTTCCATCAGAAGAAATAGTAAGACCCTTAACTGTATTGTTATTTGGTGTAGTAATTGGAATAGTGGTTAGTACGGAGTCTGTTGCAACATCAATCACTTGAATGGATCTAGACAAGCCACCGTTCGCGACATAGACTTTTGATCCATCGGGGGTGATAACGATTCCAGTCGTAGTAAACAAGTCAGGATAAGGTGATGCGGCAATTGGGATCGAAGATACGATATTATTAGTCGTATCCAGGACATCTATGCTAGAACTAGTCCCGTTATCAATAGCCACCATATAGACTTTAGTTCCGTCCGGGGTAATAACCAATTGATTAACAATATCGGGTGTGGAGACTGTAGTGAGAACCATATCCGTGGTCGTGTCTATGATCGCAACAGAACCACCGCTTGTCACATAAGCCCGAGACCCATCGGGTGAAATTGCAATCACTCCACCACCAACTGAAATCGTAGTGGTAACTGAATTTGTTGCCGTGTCAATTACAGTACATGAGCCTGAATTCAAGCAATACAATTTTGATCCATCCGGAGTGATTGCCATCCACATAGGGTAGTCAGCAATAGGAATGTTTGTAAGAATGGTGTCCGAGTAAACATCGATAACAGAAACGAATCCCATTCCTGATTGCGTGCCAACCGCTACATAGACACGAGTCGTATCAGGCGAAGCCAATTCAAAATTAATTAGATCGTCGACAACCATTGAAATAGTGATGGAAGTCACTGGATTCGTTGTTGCCATGTCGTAGACGGCAACGGTCGCGGAGTCTACCAATGCAACATAGGCTTTGCTACCAAAAATCGTTGAATTAAAGCTTATAACCAATGTGAGGATGGCAATGAACGTTGAAGAAAACGAAGAACCCATGCAAGCACCTTTGAACGTTAAAAAAAATAAGTTAGGTAAACTTTGAAAAAGGCGCAAGGAAATTAAAAAAACCGTTTAAGTAGACTGCGTTGACTCAGGTCACTTTCTTTGATAAAATCTTCCTCTTTAGTCCCCCCGCTTATGATTTTTCACCGTTTTTCCCTATGGACTGGGCGATTTTTCATCAATCGCCAAGCGATAAGAATCCCAACAATGGTAACCAGCGCCGCGCTCAGATTGATGTTGAAGAAGGCGTCGAGGAAAGCGTTTTTTGCAGATTGGAAGACGTAGTAAGTCTCTGACTTATTCAAACCGTCCAAATGGCCTATTGCGGCTGGAGAACGGGAAAGAAGCCCTTCTAGTTCATTAGGGTTGAGAGATTTTGTCGATTGATTATCGGCGAGGGATCGGGTTAATTTGCCGAGATAAATCGATGAATAGAGTGTTCCGAAAAGGGCAAGGCCCACTGTTGAACTGAATTGCCGCAAAGTGGCAGTGATACCAGAGGCGACCCCTCTTTTTTCGGCGGGGACTTCATTCATCATTCCCACATAGCTCGGGGTAAAGATCATACTGACCCCGCATCCAAAAAGGAGTAACGTGGGCATGAGGATTCCAACCGTCTCCATCCGCATGAATATGGAAAACCAAACGAGGGAAAAACACATCATGCCAAATCCAATCATGACGGGGATTCTTGGGCCGACCCTGTCCACGAGAAAGCCGCCGAGAGGGGCTGAGAACAAGACGGGAAGATTGGCCATGAAAGCATAGAGGCCGGCTTTCGAAGGAGAGAAACCCAAAATATTTTGGAAATAGATCGCCCAAAAAACAGTCACCATGATCACGAGCTGATTGCAAAAGACGGCGCTTGAACTCGCAAGAAATGATTTTTTTTTCATTAACTCGAAATCTAAAATCGAAGCATGCGGTTTGTGTTTCCGTTGAAAAAGAGCAATCAGAGAGAAAACGCCGATAAGCAACAGAAGAAGAACCGTTACCGAACTCCAGCCCCATTCCTGCACTTGCATCAAAGCGACGACAAAAGATGTGATTCCAATGGCAAGGATGCCGAAGCCTCTGATATCGAAGTCGTGAGATTTTCCGG
>CAJCIW010000252.1 GCA_903970455.1 Verrucomicrobiota bacterium
AAGAAAAAAATATGAGGAGAAGAAAAACCAACAGCCCGTATTTATCAACACGCATTTTAGCAGGCGCATTTGACCCCATATCCCAGCTCTTCTCTAGTTTTTCATTTTAGAATTATACACAGTGATCCCATTAATCAAGCAAATTCTAAAAGAGGAATGACGCTGCCTCGAACACAACCGGGAGGTTTTCCTCAAAAGTTTTTGACAACAAAAAAGAAAAGTATGTAACCTCGGCCAGCTCGAAATGTTAATTTTTAATTAAGCAGGTTCTTTATGACATCTCATATCGTTCACGCGGCCGGCAGAGCCGCAGCATTCTGTGGAAGCCTCGCATTTACAGGAGTCGCTATCTACAATCTGGAAAATCGTTTCATCGATTGCGTGCAAGGGAAGGATGATTTTGCCCGGCATACCAACGAACAGCATAAGAAGAATCGTTTTTCGCAGATGCATCAACCTTTCATTCCTAATGCAAAACAACTGGAATTTATCGAGAAAAATTTTCCTGAATCTGCCCATCTGTTTCCCCGTTCATTAGATGATTTTCAAAAGCAGCAAGCGCTCCAGACTGCGGTGAAAATAGAACCTCTAAAAAATTCCCAATTTAAGTACGTTCCAAAGTCAGCAGGCACTGTCGTTGTCGGCGGCCCTCCAGCGCTGATTTCCTCGGCGAACACCACGAACATCACCTACATCAATGCCAAGCAAAGACATCCCATCTGGAAAGGCTCTGCATTGCATCTGGAATGGGATGCGGAATCAGAAGCTCCTACCACAACTCGGCCTCATCGATTTATATCAAGTGCACTCTATCGCGCGATCTTTGGTTATCACAGCATGGGCGCCGCTGAAAAGACCGGATATTTTCCCTGGCGCACACTCGACTGGAAGGGGTGGATGACGCATCCTGGATATTGGATGCAGGGAGTGAGAGTAGGCCTCGCTTTTCAAAGGCTTACAGGAAGTTACAAGAATCCCCAAACAAGAGAAGGGGCCCTCAGCGAAGTCTCGCAGCGCTGCAAAGCCAATCAGAGATACTACGAACAATTGAATAGCGAAACCGGAGGCAAACTCATTTCCCAAGCTAATGGTTCGATCATCGTCGCACGCGATGAGCAAGAAAAAGGAGAGTTGGTCGACATGAAGTCTGGATTAGCAAAAGAAGGGAGAGAAATACGTCTTCTTTCTCGAGAGGAGATGCAAGAGCGGTACGGATTTGTTCCTCCGAATGGTATCGCATTTGGGGAAAAAACCCATGATCGCATTCTTTCCCCAAATTATGTGGAAGTGCTCGCAGAACGGATCGAAAAGTTGGGAGGAGAAGTCATTGACGGCACGTTGACCACAATCTATGTGGATGGACCTCAACAAGCCGGATTTGCAAAATTCAAAACTCCGCATGGGGAAGAGCGGATTCTCCCTTTTTCCGATCTTGTGCTTTCTTTGGGCAATCAACAGATTTTAGGATACAACGGCAAGCCTTTATTTGATGTTGTTGCAGCGCGGGGTGTGTCTGTATTAGCGACAGTCACTCTGCCAAAATGGCGGGAGCTTCCCCAAGCCATCGTTTGCGGAGGAACTAATCATGTGATTAAATTGGGCGACGGCGTTGAAGTTAAAGGGGAAGACGGTCAAATTTACAAAAGTTATTTGGTGCGGATGACCTGCGGCGCCTGCATCACACCCAATGTCTCGGAAAAAGAGTCTGCCAATTACGATGCGACCAGCGCCACAGGCCTGATCGCGGCAGTTCGGCAAACTCTTGCCGCCCCCATTGAAGTTTTGACTGTTTATGGGTGTAACCGTCAGGTCAGCGAACACGGGCAAAGCCACTGGATGACAATTCCTACAACTCCCCCGCCTTTTCCTATTAAACCCTTCCTCTCCCCGCGTGGACATCATCTCGATTTGGGCACGCATCGCCCAGTTAATCAGCGAGGCGTAGTGATCCAAATGGGTGCAGGGGGAGGCGGATTGACCCAAGCCCCTGCTCAACCCCCTTCCGATCTGTGAAAAATTTTATTTAAAAGTAGAGCCAAAAACACTTTTGGCTCTATAATGATCCGGATTTTTGGGGCGTTAGCTCAGTTGGTAGAGCGCTACGATGGCATTGTAGAGGTCAGCGGTTCGACCCCGCTACGCTCCATATTCCCGAAATATCCAAACGTTCGTTTTTTTTATTACTTCTGAAATTACCAATAAGCTCGACTGCTTTGCTTAACTCAGTGGTTCGATATTTTTTGAGCATCTTAGATTGCCGTTTTTTTAAAGCTCTTTAGTTGTTATAATTATCGCCTCAAATTAACCAAGGAGTGAAAAATATGGCTACTCAAGCGACAGGATGGCCCTCAACGGGAAAAGAGTTTACGGAGACGATATTGCAGCTTCCAAGGAGCAACGTGGCAGCGCGTGTCTATCAGCCGCTTAAACGGCCCTATGCTTAGAGCATAGACTGCTTTGCGGTCATGATCGATTATTTTTTCGAAGAGGTGCAATCCACTGCGCAAGAGAAAGCTCCAAACTCGGAAATGGTCGGTCTCAATTTTGAGACGACGAAAACCCGCTTTGCGAAATACGTCAATCTGATTAAAGGCAGCGAAAAGTTCTTTCCCAAACCCGAAGAAAAAGTTCGCTTTGGATTGACTCATGAAGAGCAAATAGACTGTCTCCAAAAGGCCAAAGAGGTCGCTTTAAAGTGGTTTGAAGGGAAAAGCACGGTCAACTTCAATGGGAATAAATATTGGATGGCCCCAACAAAGCCGATTTTGGATAAAACATGCCATCTCGATCCTGAAATGATGCGCTTCTTTTATAGAGAATTTAATCTGAGGTCCAGCAAAGATCCCCTCTCTTTTTCCAAGGCCGACCGGGAGGCTTTTGGGTTTACAGAAGATCAAAAAACTCATCGATCCGACCAAGATGAGCTGCTTTGTTTTCGCTTTCATGAGAGTTCGCGAGATGCGTGTTAAGGAATATTTGCTTGAAGACAAGAAATTTCCCCACGATATTACGCAGGTTTTAACATCTTGGGGATACAAGCCGGTCGAAGGCGATCCGCAAGAAAACGATCTTGTCGAATACATCAATGCTAGAGGAGAATCAGGCCATCTCGGGCGTTTTCTCGCCTCAGGACAGGTAGAATCGAAACTCGGCAACAACCATCCCCGCTACCACTGGCACAATGTTGCCGATGTCTCTCCGCTCCATGGCGATCGCTGGGTCTTCTGGCGGCGAGCAGTGGACTAGCCGACCGCAGTGAAAGATCAGTCAAGCCCGGTAGCTTGGTTAGTTTTTCGTTCTTTGGTAGAATTCTTTCATTTCTGCAAATACTTCCGATCTCGGACCAAAAAACGTGGGACAGGGTGGCAAGCTTTTCAGGAACTGTTTCCCATAATTTTTTTTTACGATGCGATGATCGAGGCATACGACACATCCTCTGTCGTCGTTTTTACGCATCAGACGACCAAACCCCTGTTTAAATTTGATCACGGCCTGGGGAACGGAATAATCCATAAACGGATCCAACCCTTCTTCTTCTAGAGATTGCGCGTAAGCTTCATAAAGAGGATCGCTGGGGACGGAAAAAGGCAACTTAGCGATGACGACGCAGCGCAAAGCTTCACCGGGGACATCGACGCCTTCCCAAAATGAGTCAGTAGCGAAAAGAACGCTCCCTTCCCTTTTTTTGAACTGCTCGAGAAGAAGATGGCGAGGAAGATCGCCTTGCTTTAAAAAAGGGAAGCGGTGCGCCAATGAGGTTTCGGAGAGGGCGCGATAACAGTTCTGAAGCATTTCATACGAGGTGAAGAGAAGAAAGGCACTTCCACGGCTTATTTCGACGGTATGGGAGAGTGTCTTTATGCATTCTGCCAAAAATTCCGGGCTGGAAGGGAGAGGAAGATCGGTAGGAACAAGAAATAGAGAGCGGTCTGCATAATTAAAAGGGGAATCGTAAATCTCTTCCTTTAACTTCTCTTCCAGGGCGGAGAGGCCGAGGCGCGACTTGATAAATTGAAAGGAGCGGGCAGTGGCCATCGTCGCGCTGCACAAAACCGATGTGCGCAAGGAGGAAAAAAGATGTTCATTGAGAAACTGGGAAATATCGAGGGGCGCGTCCACGAGAACACTATTGGTGCCATAGCTCTCATACCAGCGCACGTGCTTTTTTCCCTTGGTTTCATGAGTAAATTGCTTTAAGAATTCCGCTGCCTGTTCCAGCCGTAGAGCGATCGACTGCATTTCCAAAAGATGCTGACTGGATTTTTCATAAATGGGCGTCCCTTTAAACTCTTCAAAGTCGGACAGAACGCCCTTGAGCGCAAGAGAAAGCCGTTCGACTTGCTCGGCAAAGGAGAAAAGCCCGGGTACAACGGTATTTTTCCAATAGGCATTCTCGACAATAGAGTCTGTTATTCTGTACTTTGCTTCTTTTTTTTTGTGGATGTTCTCCTCAAAAAAATGGGCAATTTGGGAAAACACTTCTTCCATATCTGCATGGCACGTGCGTCTAAGAGCGGGAATTTCCGTTTCCAACTTTTGCAGCAATAGAGGGCGCGCAGTCGAAAAAGAAGCCAGCTCTTTTCTTAAACCCATTAGCCGTGAACGCTCGGGATGTGCATCCGAATGCAACTTGCCGAGTAGGCGCAAAAAAGCGATCCGGTCGAAACGCTGGGCGAAACTTTCCAGGGCGATCTCTTCCAGATTGTGAGCTTCGTCGATGACAAGGCGGTGATGGGGAGGAAGAATCGACTCTTGGCCAGGGTTGCGGCG
>CAJCIW010000253.1 GCA_903970455.1 Verrucomicrobiota bacterium
CCAAATCCGTTTTGTCCTGATTGTGGGTTTTGTTTTAAGCGTTTTGCAGCAGATCACTGGAATCAATACGGTGATCTATTACGCACCCAAAATTTTTGAGACCGCAGGGATAGGGTCTGCAACAGGGGCGATTCTGGCAACCCTCGGCATAGGGATCATCAACGTCCTTGTCACATTACTCTCAACATGGCTTCTCGATAGAGCAGGCAGAAGAATTTTATTGCTCATCGGGGTCGGAGGGATGGCGGTGAGTTTGGCACTCCTTGCGTGGGCTTATTATCTCAATTCTGGGATGATCTCCGCCATCGCATTCATTTGCCTGATGAGCTACGTCGCTTTCTTCGCCATCGGCCTTGGCCCTGTGACTTGGGTCGTCCTTTCAGAAATATATCCGCTCAAAGTGCGCGGAAAGGCGATGACGTTAGCTGCATTCGGGAACTGGCTGTTCAACTATATTGTCTCCTTGACATTTCTCGATCTCATCGGAAAATTTGGCCCGCAGGGAACCTTCTTACTGTATGCGGTGATCAGCGCGCTTGCCGTTGGGTTTATTTATCGGTTTATCCCTGAAACAAAGGGGAAAAGCCTCGAAGAAATCGAAAGTTTGTTGATTCGCTGAAATCTTGTGGTAAACTAGCATACTGCGACAAGGAGGTTTCCTTCTATGACCTATTCGAATATCGAAAAACAGCTCGGCGCAAAAGCGAAAGATCTGCTGGCGCATGTCTGCAAAACTGTTCCGAAAGAAAGGCTCCATATTCCCGGTCCTGATTGGGTCGACCGGATGTTTGCTCCTTCCGATCGGAATCCTCGTGTTTTGCGCAGTTTACAAGCGCTAATCGATCATGGAAGGCTTGCAGGAACGGGTTACCTTTCGATTTTGCCGGTTGATCAAGGGGTAGAACATACGGCCGGCGCTTCTTTTGCTGCAAATCCCGACTATTTCGATCCTGAAAATATCATCAAATTAGCCATCGAAGGGGGATGCAATGCCGTTGCTTCGACGCTTGGAGTGCTCGGGATGACGGCGCGGAAATACGCCCATAAAATTCCCTTCCTGCTCAAGCTCAACCACAATGAGCTGCTTTCTTATCCTAATAAATATGATCAGACAATATTTGCCGTGACCAGGCAAGCCTATGAGATGGGATGCGTGGCTGTGGGCGCGACCATTTATTTTGGCTCGCCGGAGAGCAGGCGCCAAATCACGGAGATCACCCATGCATTCGCTCATGCCCACGAGCTCGGCATGGCCACTGTCTTATGGTGCTACTTGCGCAATTCCGCATTTAAGACCCCTGCGGCAGACTATCATGAGGCTGCAGATTTAACGGGGCAGGCTAATCATCTGGGTGCGACCATTGGAGCTGATATCGTGAAACAAAAACTCCCTGAAAATAACGGGGGATTTAGAGCGCTCAATTTCGGCAAGCAAACCGAAAAAATGTATAACCAGCTTTGCAGCGACCATCCGATCGATCTTTGCCGCTATCAGGTGATCAATGGTTACATGGGGCGGATCGGATTGATCAATTCGGGAGGGGCTTCCGGAGAGAACGATCTGGGCCAAGCTGTGATGACAGCTGTGATCAATAAACGCGCTGGGGGGATGGGACTCATTTCAGGCCGCAAAGCCTTTCAAAAGCCGATGAAAGAAGGGATTGAGCTCTTGAACGCCGTTCAGGATGTTTACCTATGCAAAGAGGTGAGCGTAGCTTAAGCCCCTCTTTTTCAGGGGCTTAGGAAAATCCAGTGCATAATTAGAAGGATGCATAGCTGAAGTCGATGGCGCCGACGTAATCGAAAGCATACCCCTTCAGTCCGGGGGCATGGGAAAAGATCAATTCGTCGCTGCAAATAGGAATGAAGGGCATTTGCTCCATCAAAATATGCTCGGCTTCGCTGAGCAGCTGCATCCTTTCCTTAGGGTTGGTCTGGTGTTTTGCCAAGGCGACTTTTTCCACGAATGGGGTTGAGAGCCATTTCGGGAAATTATTGGATGTAAGCGCTGTCATTTTCTCAAGCAGTTCCATGGGATCTTTGTAGAAGGCTGCTTCAAAAACGCCGCAGATTTCATACTCCCCTTTTTCGAGATTGCAGCGCAGGATGTTCCATTCCTGGGTTTCCACGCGTACGGCGATCCCGAAAGCCTCCCTCCAAACTTGCTGCAAATACTCTGCGAGCTGTTTTCGGTTGGCTTGCTGGGAATAAGAGATCACAATCGGAGGGAATGCTTTTTTATCGATCCCTAGCTCTTGCAATCCTTGCTCAAAGCGGGTTTGAGCTTCGGAAAGGTCCTTTTTGAGTGTCGTTTGAGAAGGGAGAGGGAGGAGAGCGGTGGGCAATGGCTTCAGCAGGGGTTTGCCGCCGATGAGGATGTGCTCCGTGATGGCTTGCCTGTCGACCGCAAGGCTCAAAGCTTGACGGATAGATGGGGAAGAAAGGGCGGGGTGTTGGGTATTCAGAAAGACCCAGAAGGCGCGGTCGACGGGATGAGAACGTAAAGATCCCTCTTCTTTAAGCTGGTTGATCAGTTCCGAGGACAGGGGGCTTAAAGGCATGCCGGTCCAATCGATCTGTTTTTTTTCAAACATCGAATAAGAGGTCATCGGATCTTGAACAAGATAGATATCGATTTGCTTCAAAGAGATCCGATTTTTGTCCCAGAAATGGGGGTTCTGCTTCAAGGTGATGCAATCTCCGTGCTTCCATGCATCGACTAAAAAAGGGCCGTTGAAGATGTGTTGTTCTTTTTGCTGCGGGGAAATGAGGGGAGCGGCGATGGGCTGAGCGACGAGTTCCAAGAAGAAGGGGGAGGGATAGGCAAGCTCAACGGTCAGTGTTTTATCATCAAGGGCCTTTACGCCGACGGTGTTGAGAGGGGCCAACCCTTTTTTCGCTTCTGGACCGTTTTTGATCATGTACAATAGATCGGATCTTGAACAATTGGAATCAGGAGAAAGCGCCTCTTTCCAGGCTTTTTCATAATGGGACGCTTTGACTAAAGTTCCGTCGGACCAGTGGTTATCGCGCAAAATAAAGGTGTATTTCAGGCCGTCGGGAGAAACATCCACGGATTTTGCACCGGCGAGCTGTATTTGCCCTTCGGTATTGATGCGCGTCAAGCATTCGTATAGATTTTTTGCGATCGATATTCCACGCAGATAGATCATGAGTGCATGAGGATGAAGGGAAGGGAGGTCGCCCTCTTGAAAATTAATTTTTAGCGTATTCACTGTTTTATCCTGCTTGTTTTGACAACTTGTTGAAAAAAAGAGCACGAGTAGGATAATTCCACGTTTAATTACTTTCCACATTGTTTTGCACCCTGAATTATAGTTTGGCAAAAATCTACGCACCCCTCCGGATCAATGAGATAATTTTCCAAATCAGCGCGATGCGCGTAAAGATGCGTGTAATCGAAAAGGGGAGTAAAGGGCATTTCCTCGATTAAAATTTGGTCTGCGGCTTTAAGCAATTGGCTTTTAAGCTCTGCATGCGTCTCTTTTTCTGCGGCATCGATGGTCTCCCGATAAAAGGGATGCGTCCATCCAGAGAAATTCCAGGAACTCGCTCCTTCAGCCCGCTCATAATATTCAAAGGCATCCTCTGAGAGTTTTTCCTGGACAGTCCCGCTGATCTCAAAAGATCCTTTCTCAAGCTTATTGCGGAACAAATTCCATTCATTTTGTTCTAATCGGATCGGGATATTCAAAATCTTTTGCCAAGTCATTTGTAAAAATTTGGCGAGCATTTCCCGCCGCGTTTGGTGGGAGTAGCTGAAAGTCAACGGCGGCAAATTCTCTCTTCCCATCCCTAATTCCTTAAGGCCTTCATCGAACAACGCATTGGCCTTTTCTGCGTTAGGATGCAGAGGGGCCACGGGTACGCTTTCGGGGAATATCGAGTGACAAATAAAATCCCGATCGATGGCCAGGCTTAGGGCCTTCCGAATGGATGGGGAAGACAAAAGAGGGTTCCTTGTATTGAAGCAGATGATGAAGTGGCGCAGCACATGTTGCCTGTGCAGATTCCCTTCATTTTTTAACAATTCCACAAAGTGGGGAGGTAAGATACTCAAGGGTTCCCCAATCCAGTCTGTTTTTCCCTCTTGAAAAGAGGAGTAAATCGACTCGATGTCGTTTTGCCATGCGATTTCGATCCGTTCGAAAAAGGGGCGTTTTGTATCCCAATAATAGGGGTTTTTTTCCAATAAGATGCGGTCATTGCTTTGGTCACGGACTAAATATGGCCCATTGAACCATTTGGGTTCGCGCATCGGTCCAAAAAGAGGGAAGAAAAAAGGTTTGGCCAATTTATGCAGAAAGTGGGAATCGGGCTGCTCTAAAGTAAGCTGAAGAGTCTCTCCATCGATGGCGCGGATGCCAAGATCTTTTGAGGAAACTTTCTTTTCCCTGAAGGATTTGGCGTTCTTGAGCATGAACAACAGTTCGGGATGGCTCATCAGGTCGCTTAAAGCATATTGCACGCTCATGACATAGTCGACAGAGGTGACTTTTTCCCCATTGGACCAATACGACGGCTTCAATTTGAAATGATAAGAATATCCGTCAGGACTCCGAAGGATTGCGGCCGCCCCCGCAAGTTCGGGATTGCCATGCTGATCGAGACGCGTCAGCCCCTCGAACAGTAATTTGCTAAGTACACGGCAGCGCATCTCCCCGAAGGTGTGGCAGGGATTGAGAGATGGGGGACGCCCCTCCTGAAAGAGGAGCTTCAAAACTTTCTGTTCGTCTAAAATCATCAATATATTCTGCAAAATCGGGAATAATGATGCACTTGATTATTTTTTGCTACTGGTCTGAGAGGAGGTCTACAAAGTGAGGCTCTGTCCATTTTTCGGTTCTTTTTGCAGGGGTTGTATCAACTTGCGTATACTACCCCCGCAAAAAGAATCGAAAATCGGCCAAAATAATCCAAAAACTCGACGAACCCTCATTTTGTGGATATCCTCTCACAGCTCGACGTTCGCTGATTGTTTGAAAAAAGCCGCTTAAAAGCGAAAATCACTTGATGATCTTTAGGATTTGTTTAAGGGGCTTTTCATTCAACTTGAATTGCCTTTTCTTTTCGACGTGAGACGTTTTCTCTTTGATTTCCCATGGGAAGGGATGTTTGGCGGGGGGTACTTTGACATTGGAATCGGGCAACGTGGCCATTTTATTGACCAGCCCGCCGACAATCGCCCCCGCAGGGCCCTTTCCAAACGCTCCTGCGTTCCCCGCCTGCTGCCAGGCGAGGAGCAACGCAACTTTCGTGGTCGCTTTTTTCGTATCGATCTGAACGTCGTCCGCTTTTCCGCGCATGGGGAGCGTGAGCACATACGTATCGGGAAGGCTTTTGATGCCGAACGCCTGCTTTAGAGTTTGGGCTGTCAGCCCAAGGAGCATATCGACGTAGTCGGTGACGAGGTTGACATTGCCCCAGACACAGACATCATAGGTGTCGGCAAGCAGAACTTCGGTGCGTTCGATATCGGCAATCCCTTGCAAGACGTGCAGATCGATCGGGGCAAACCAAAGCATCAGCTCATTGGATTTATCGAACTGCTTCGATTTCAAGAGTCCGAGGGCGATGTGGACATTCCCTTCATTCCGGCAAAGAATTTTACCGAGTTCGATTGTCGCATTGGGGATGGAAATTTTCGAAAGATCCACCGGATAAAGAGGGAAGGAAAATCCTCTGGAAGGGATTTCTAAAGTGACGGGCGCTTGAGAATAGAGATAAGAGAGATTAAGGGGATTCACTTCCTTGAGAACGAGACGGCTTGCTTCAGGAGTGATTTTCATTTGGAAGTAGGCGTCTTCTTTCAACGTCAAGACTCCTTTCGTCACGATCCCATTCAGATCCGCTCGAGTATTCGGCGTATTGATATTCAATGAAACGGGGCCCGAAAATTGATCGAGGTCGATATGAATCGCAGCATTGATTACATTTCCAAACACTGTCGTAAAAGGAAGATCGGTTCTTCCATTCGCGCGGGCAAAAATGTCGAGCGCGCGAGAGGGCAGCTGCTGCGCTTTAAAATCGATGCTGCAGGTCAATTTGGAAACATCGAAACTCCCTTGGGGCGTCATCGTCTGGGTCAGATTTCCGCTTAATGAGATCGATCCGTTCTTGGCGCCGGCCGCATTGCTACCTTGCGCTGTTACATTGCTGTCCAAAGAGAGTGTCACGGGATTCTGATCGTTTTTGTTGAGCGTGATTGCAAGGTTCGAGAGTTGAATGGTCTCATGCGAGCTGCGGTCAAAAAAAGTGAGCTTCGGGTTACGGGCGGAGGCGTAAAACTGCAATTTTTGCAAATCAAACTCTACCGATCGGGTTGAAAAACTCGCCGTGTTGCAACTTCCCGCTTTTTGTGCCTCTTGCTGCTTTACAGCCAGGGGCAGAGAAAGTTTGGACAAAGAGATCGAAAAAGTGCTGGGCTCTTTGATTTCAAAAGGTATGAATCCCGTTTTTGTCCCAACGATCCATTGGTCTAAGGCTTTATACCCCTCCGGGGTCAAAGTCCAGCTGATTTGATTGTTCGATCCTTGCAATTGCACGGAAGAATTGTCGATGAGAAAGCCGGAGTCGATGGTGAGATTCGGGCTTGTCCATTTGATTCCCAGCATTTGCTTTTCCAGCCCGGTACTCTGCAGTTTAAACTTGGTCGAGAATGTAGGCCCAACAATGGCGCTGAGGCACTCTCCTGAAAAAGTATCGAGTAGAAGGGAAGACATATTTTGCAATTCCAGAGAGCCAAGAAGTTTTGCAGAGGAAAACCCCGCGGCTAAATTGGCCAATGTGCATTCCCCTTCCATATTGCCATTGGTTCCCGCAGGGTTTTGAACCTGCGAAGAAATCTGAAGGGATGCTGTTTTAGAATCCCACTGGAAAGGCACGCTGGTGTTCTTCAGAGATACTCTCTTTCCTTCCGGCCCAAGGAGCAGTTCCGGGTTGGAAAGCTGTCCTTTTAATTTGAGCTTGTACAGATCGAAATTCGAAACAGGAAGAACAAACGGGTCTAAAGAGAATTGAATAAGGGCCGGCTTGGCCAGAGCAGGACCTTGAGGATAGAGGGAGTTAAAGGTCTGCTGATCGAGCGTATACTGGGCAGAGAGCGGTTTTGTCAGCGTGAGTATTCCAGCAGCAGGATCGTATGCGAACGTGAGGCTGGCTTTCAGCGGATCGCCGTCCATCTGCAAACCGATCTGGTTTAAAGTAGTGATAGAAAGCTGCGTTTCCATCCTCGCAATCTTGAGGGGGTAACAGCCTGAGAAGAGCAGCTGTCCAGCTTTGAGAGAAGCTTCCAGACGTGTATTTTTCACGCCGTCCAAGGGGAAGCTGAAAGTTTGAATCACGCCCTGGAAAGGATCCGCTTTGGCAAGTTGGATCTGTTCCTTGGGAAGCAAAGTATTGAAATAGGTTGGATTGAGCATAAAAGCAAATGGCGCGGGGGAAGTTAGCGTTAAGGCTTTTCCCATCGATAAATCGATGGCGGGCACTTTCAAGAAGTCGGATTGCCAGCTCAAATGCAAATTGTTGTTCCCGGGCTGAAGCTTTCCAGCTGCGATGAGATCGACAGTCGGCCCTAATATTTCCGTTAAAGAGGGAGCGAGAAGTCCAATAGGAAATCCTGCGGCATTCAAAGAAAGGGTCCCTTGCATGGCCGGATTAAACGGCTGTTCGATATCCCCTTCGATTTCAATCGAGCCCGTCCGGTTTTGGGTCTGCAACCCTGAAGATAGGCTAGCTGTCAACTTTTGCTCTAAACCGGGAGTATTGAACCGTCCAGACAAGCTTCCCAGGGAGACAGGTTTGCCCCCCACCGTCAAGGAGATTTGCGACGGGCCTGTCAAACTAGCTTGGAAAGAGGATTTCTTTAAATCGAGCAAGCTCGAAGGAATGGGACAGGAGAATTGCTCGATTGTCGTTTGCACGAGGGCTGGCTGCGCCAAGGCTAAATCGGCTAAAGCAGGATAAAGTTTGGCAATCTTCTGGAGAAACTGAGGCGTGAAATTGTAATTGAGCTCTGCGGGGCTTTTAAGGGTCAAAACCCCATTTAAAGACTGGGTAGCGACATAAGCGTTAAGTTGAGGCGAGACGGCATTCAAACGCAAGTCGAAATTCCCGGCGCTTGCGCTCAAATTGCAACCGAGGTTGATTGTCGGTCCCAGAAAGCTGTAAACAAGGCCGCTCAGTTCGGGATAAAAGAGGGAAGTGAACTGATCGATCCCGCGGACCGGGAGCTGATTAATCGTCGATTGCACAACCACAGAAGGGTAAGGGGCGTTTAAATGGGAAGCGGAGCCTTTGATAGCGATCTGCCCTTGCGGGTTCGTTGTACAGCTTAAGGAAAGGGCGACCTCTTCTTCAGATGTCATATCCAGGGAAGCCTCAATCTGATCGAAAGCCACCGGCTCCAAACCCGGAGTAATGAACTCCACCGTGCCTTGATTGACGATCACTTTCCCTTTGAAGGGGGGAGCGATTAGAGGCTTGGCCGCAGCGTATTGCGTCTGCAAAGCAAAAGAAGCCCCCTTCACTGCAGGCTTTTTGGGCAGATGTGCTGTCGGCTGAAAAGCCTTGCTGATCTTCAACTCAGGGGAAATTAGCTGTGTTTGGCCCAAGTCATTCATCCATACGATTTTCCAAAGCGGCGAGCTCGAGCTAATCTCTTCCGCCGTGAAATCCATCTGCTCTTTGGGTTGTTGCCCACGCACGCCCTTGGCCTGCTGAGTTCCAAACCAGCTCAAGGAGAGCTCTTGGATCTCGATTTGAAATCCCGTCCGGTTCTGAATCATCTTAAGCAGGTATTTCTTTCCACCCGCCGTTGAAAAAAACATCGGAAGGAGAAGAAGGCACGCAATCAGCAAAAGTAGAAAAATGGTTAAGAACGATGCAATCCATTTCGCCGTAGAACGCCTTTGATGCGGAAGACCGTTGGACATATCCGTCGACTCCTATGCTATTTATTTATCCTTGCTGCGAAAGCGAAGTAGTAAAAGTAGCGATCCAGGGCTTCAAGGGTGCTCCCATATTCGCTACCTCCTAGAACAGCATCCCAGAAAACTTCTCTTGTCCGGGTCAGCTCTTTTCGACGTTTTCTCCAACGCGGGTCACTTATTGTCAGATCTAATAATTCAATCGCCCGATCAATGCAACCTTCAAATCGTTTTTCATCACCACGCGCTCGAATCGCTCTAGAAACTTCACTTCCAACGTTCCCCAACTGTTCTGCAAGCGAGAGAGTAAACCATCTTCCTGCAGCAAGAGATGGATGTTGTATTTTGTTCATTTTATTCTTGTATAAGATGTTTGATAATTTCTTTTATTTTCTGCCTAATTTCGGGATCATTAACATCCCGTGAACGATTTCCCTGCGAAGGGCGTAAATTGATCATGGAATCGAATTCGATCATTTCTTCACCCGATTTTGCAGGATAAATATTAATCCCCCATAAATGCTGCTGTTCCGATCCTTCGTCAAGGAGAATACCTTCTTCATCGGAATGCAATTCCCCGCCAATAACCATAATTTTACGCTGAACATCAACTACGGCTTTAACCAAGTCTCCGAATCGTCCTTTTGCTATTTCAGTCAGATGCGACTTGGGAATTTGTTTTTCAATGATAGTCATTCGCATAAGCTTTCTCTCCTTGGCTTATGCACAAGATAACACCAGACACTGAGATATTCAAGGCTTCATTCTACTTCAATGGAGTAGATCGCGATGGCTTCTTTTCGTCCGGGGAGGATCATCGGTCCGAGCGGTGTGGCTTTAAATTCCTCTTTAACAGCCGCGTAGGTTGTTTCGCTAACCAATATGGGTTTCTTAAGGAGCTTTGTCGCTTGTTCGAGACGCGCAGCGATATTGACAGTGTCCCCAATCGCTGTGTATTCAATCCTTCTCTCGGATCCAATGTTGCCCACAACGGCAAGTCCCGTATGCACCCCAATGCCGACCGCGATTTCCGGCTTCCCTTCTCTTTTCCATTTTTCAAGAAGCTTTTTAAGCTCATTCTGCATGCCGATGGCTGTCAATACGGCGTGCTTTTCTTGAACAGAATCATCTAAAGGAGCTCCAAATTCGACCATGATCCCATCGCCCAAAAATTTATCCAGAGTGCCCTGATAGCGGAAAATCACGTCGAGCATCACATCGAAATACTCGTTGAGAAGAGAAACGAC
>CAJCIW010000254.1 GCA_903970455.1 Verrucomicrobiota bacterium
CGAGAAATTGTTCGATGACGCGGCGCAAAGGGCGCGCGCCCATTTCAGGCTGGAAGCCTTTCGAGACGAGAAACTCTTTGGCCTTCTCGTCGAGGTCCAGGTTGATGTTTTTTCGCTGGATCCGGGTTTTGACTTTTTTGACCTCGAGTTCGATCACTTGGAAGAGATGGGGACGATCGAGAGGTTTGAAGATCACAATCCCGTCTAGGCGGTTGATAAACTCGGGCTTGAACGCTTTTTTGACCGAGCCTTCGATCTTCTCTTGCATCGCCTTGAAATCGAGCATCCCTTCCTGAACGCCAAAGCCAACCTCTGTGGAGCGCCGGATAAGATCGGCTCCGAGGTTGGAGGTCATGATGATGATGGTATTGCGGAAATCGATTCTGCGTCCAAATGAGTCTGTCAGGCGCCCCTCTTCGAGGATTTGCAGGAGAAGGTTCATCACATCGGGATGCGCTTTTTCCACTTCGTCGAAAAGGACAACGCAATAAGGGCGCTGGCGCACTTGTTCGGTGAGCTGGCCCCCTTCTTCGTGGCCGACGTAGCCGGGAGGGGATCCTGTCATCCGGCTGATCGCGAATTTCTCCATGTATTCCGACATGTCGACCTGGATCAGAGCATCCTCGCCGCCGAACATCTGGACAGCCAGTTGTTTCGCAAGGAGGGTTTTCCCGACGCCTGTCGGGCCCAGGAACAGAAATGCGCCGATAGGGCGGTTCGGATCTTTGATATCAGCGCGGCTGCGGCGGATAGCTCGGCATACGGTACCGACAGCATCGTCTTGCCCTATGATATTCTCTTTAAGGGCTTCTTCCATTTTAAGGACTTTTGAGGTTTCCCCTTCGGTAAGCCGAGTGAGAGGGATGCCCGTCTGCTTGGCGACGATCTGGGCGACCTCTTCTTCATCGACAATCACCTGATGCTCATCTTTTTTGCTTTCCCATTCCGCGCGGATGTGTTGGAGCTTATCCCGCAGATTTTTTTCATTATCGCGTAGCTTTGCCGCTTTTTCGTATTCTTGTTTGCCGATCGCTTCCTCTTTCAATGTCCGCATTTCTTCAATGTCGGATTCGAATTTGGTGATATCCTGCGGCTGATGCATCATAGCTATGCGCGCTTTTGCGCCTGCTTCGTCGAGCAGATCGATCGCTTTATCGGGCAGGAAACGGCCTGTGATATACCTGTCGGAAAGATAAACCGCTGATTTCAGTGCCGCATCGGTGTAAATGCACTTATGGTGTTCTTCGTATTTTGGCTTAAGCCCCATTAAAATTGCTGTCGTCTCGTCTAGGGAAGGAGGAGCGACGAGGATCTTTTGGAACCTTCGCTCTAAAGCGGCGTCTTTTTCGATATGTTTTCGGTACTCGTCGATCGTGGTTGCGCCGATACACTGGATCTCTCCCCGAGAAAGGGCAGGCTTCAAAATGTTGGAGGCATCGATCGCGCCTTCCGCTGCGCCTGCTCCCACAATGGTATGCAATTCATCGATGAAAAGAAGGATATTCCCGTTCTTTTTGATTTCATCCATGACGGCTTTGATTCGCTCTTCGAACTGCCCGCGGTATTTTGTACCCGCGATCATCAATGTCAAGTCGAGAGAGATCAGCTTCTTCTTGGCAAGATGGTCCGGCACGTCGCCTTTCACAATTGCTTGGGCAAGCCCTTCGACAATGGCTGTCTTGCCGACTCCTGCCTCCCCAATCAGGACCGGATTGTTTTTTCTGCGGCGGCAGAGGATCAAAATAAGACGTTCGACTTCTTCTTTCCGGCCGATCACGGGATCGAGCTTCCCTTCCCGGCAAAGTTCCGTCAGATCATGGCCATAAGCTTTAAGGGCAGGCATTTTATCGCCGGCAACTCCTCCCCGCTCCTGCCCTTTAGAATGAGGCGGGGTGGGAGCAGGTCCGCCTGACGTGCCCATCGGAGGAAGCTGCAAATTGAAGGTCTCGAGTTCCTTGAGGATCTCTTTGCGTATGTCTTTGAGATTGATGTTGAGGTTTTCCAAAACCTGCGCGGCCACACCGTCCGATTGGCGGAGCAGGGCAAGCAAAAGGTGTTCTGTCCCGACATAATTATGATTGAGGCTGGCAGCCTCTTCATTAGCAAATTCAAAAACTTTTTTAACTTTTCCTGTCAGCGCGGGATCGCCATACACTTGAATTTCCGGTCCGAATCCGACGAGGCGCTCGATTTCAGCACGCACGGTATCGTAATCGAGATTGAAGTTGCGCAGTACATTGACGGCGATCCCCTGGCCGAGCTTGAGAAGGCCGAGGAGGACATGTTCGGTGCCCAAATAATTATGATTGAGCCGCTGGGCTTCTTTTTTTGCGAGCTTGATGACCTGTTTGGCGCGATTAGTGAATTTGTCGAACATATGTTATCCCCCGATAAGCCCTCTTTACGAATTGTAAGCACTTTTCTCTTTTTTGGCAAACTTCCACATATTTGTTAAATCATATTTTTAAATATTGCAACGATTTAACAGTTAAGTGTTTAATTTTACTAAAAGGAAGATGCTGTGAAAATTGAAAGAGAAAGAGAGAAGGAAAACATTGCCAAAGTGCCTTCGGGCGCCCTTTTTGAGCACTATAAGGGGAAAAAGTATAAAATCCTAAACGTTGGCAGGCATACCGAGACGTTCGAGATGTGCGTGGTCTATCAGGCTCTCTACGACTCGAAAGAGTTTGGCGATCAAGCGATTTGGGTCCGTGCCCTCGAGATGTTTTTGGAAAATGTGATCGTGAATGGGGAAGAAAGGCCTAGGTTCAGACTATTATGAATGAGTGGGAATTGATTGACACGGGGTGTAAAAGCGCACAAGAGAATATGCGTCTGGATGCCGAGCTGCTCGAAAAGGCGGATGCCTTTTCACGACCTGTCCTTCATCTTTATGAATGGGAAGAGGATAGCGCTACCTATGGCTATTTCACGAAACCGGCTGATTTGTTAAATCTCGACGAGGCTGACAAACTCTCCTTGCAGCTTGCCCGTCGTCCCACAGGAGGTGGGATCGTGTTTCATCTTTGGGATATGGCCTTTTCGGTGATGGTCCCTGCCTCTTGCTCTGAATTTTCTTCGAATACCCTCGACAATTATGCATTTGTGAACAACGCCGTGTTAAATGCTGTGAAAGCATTTCTTGGCGGAGAGGCCCCGCTTGGATTGACCCCGGAGGATTTTTCCCCTTGGGATGCCAACTGTATGCAATTTTGCATGGCCAAACCAACAAAATACGATTTGATATGGGAAGGAAAAAAAATTGCGGGAGCTGCCCAAAGAAAAACCCGTTTAGGATTTTTGCATCAGGGGACGATCGCTCTCCTCCTTCCTCCCTCTGAATATCTCGAAAAGATCTTGCTCCCCAAAACCCAGGTGGTAGAAGCGATGTTTGCGCACACCTGTCCTCTCCTGGGGAAGAGCGCGGGAGCTGAAGAAGTCCACCGCGCCAAGCAGCGCCTCCGCGAGCTTTTGGCTACACATTTAACCCTCTCCTCGCTAAAATTAGCGTCATTATGACTAAAAACCAAACGGCGATTCAGCCGACTCGGGAAGAAAATTATCCAGAATGGTTTCAGGCTGTTGTCCGCGCCGGTGATTTGGCCGAACACTCTCCCGTTCGGGGCTGTATGGTGATCAAGCCCTGGGGGTATGCGATTTGGGAAAACATGCAGCGGCTCCTCGACGGGATGTTCAAGGCCACCGGTCATTCAAACGCTTACTTTCCCCTTTTCATCCCCTTAAGTTTTCTTGAAAAAGAAGCGGCTCATGTGGAAGGATTTGCAAAGGAATGCGCCGTGGTGACGCATCATCGCCTTGAAAAAGGGAAAGACGGGAAACTCGTTCCTGCAGGGGAGCTCGAAGAGCCGTTGATTGTCCGTCCCACCTCGGAGACGATCATTGGGGCGATGTACGCAAAATGGGTCGAATCTTACCGCGATCTTCCTATTCTCATCAACCAATGGGCCAACGTGGTGCGTTGGGAAATGAGAACGCGGATGTTTTTACGGACGACGGAATTTCTTTGGCAAGAAGGGCACACAGCCCATGCGACAGAGACCGAAGCGCGCGAAGAGACGATGCGCATGCTCGAAACTTATACGAATTTTCTCGAAAAATATCTAGCGATTCCCGTGATCAAAGGGGAGAAAACTCCCGGAGAAAAATTTCCAGGTGCAGTCAATACTTACACCCTAGAGACGATGGCGCAGGACCGGAAAGCCCTCCAAGGGTGTACCTCCCATTTCTTAGGGCAGAATTTTGCAAAAGCCTCAGACATCAAATTCCGCGATGTGGATGGGGAAGTGCGCCATGCCTGGACAACATCCTGGGGCGCCACCACCCGCTTGATCGGCGCCATGGTCATGTCCCACAGCGACGATGATGGGCTTGTCTTGCCTCCCCGAGTTGCTTCATCGCATATTGTCATTCTTCCCATCATCCACAAAGAAGAGACCAAAACAGAGGTTTTGTCCCACTGCCATCTCCTGGCAGGCCAGCTCCGCCATCTTCATTATGAAGGGCGCGGCTTGAATGTGATCGTGGATGAGCGGGAGATGCGCGGGGGGGATAAAATGTGGTCTTGGATCAAAAAAGGGGTTCCGTTGCGCATCGAGATCGGCCCTCGCGATATTGCCGCTAACAAGCTTCCCGTTGCAAGACGGGATCGGGGCCATAAAGAGATTACCCATCAATCGAAAGAAGAGCTTCTTGCCACAGTTCTAGGGCAGCTCGAAGATATTCAGCAAAATTTGTTTAACCGGGCGAAGAAATTTCGCGACAGCCACATCAAACAAATCGATTCCAAAGAAGAGTTTTACGCTTATTTCACGCCTAAAAATTTGGAGAATCCTGAAATCCATGGAGGGTTTGCTCTCTCCCATTGGGGAGAGGATCCTGCCATTGAAGAAAAAATTAAGCAGGATTTAAGCGTCACGATCCGCTGCATTCCCTTAGAAGGGGCTGAGGAAGAGGGTAAATGCCCCTTTTCAGACAAGAAAAGCCATCGTCGGGTGATTTACGCAAAAGCGTATTAGTCTTTCTTAGTAAGTAGTTTGCGTTTACACTTGCTTTTAAACTAAAAGTTTATTACAATAATCGTTATTATAATGTTTGGTTAGTTATGAGTGTTTCTTCTCCCGTATGGCTCGATCAAAAAATTGTAAACCCCAATGATGCCTCTTTGCTTTATGTACAGGGAGATAGCGCCTTGTTGTCGCTTCCCATCGAAGTACTGGCTATCATCGCCTCTGGTCTAGCTAGTCGTAACGATTTGGAATCAGGAAGAGAAATTGCGAGTTTTTCGCAGGTATGTAAACTCACAGACGCTATGGCCAAGCGGCCCGAACTCGCTGCAGTTATCGCACAAGCAAAAAAAGTGAAAGAAATGAAGGCCGAAGCAAGAGCAGTGAGCAATTATTACACTTAACCCGCCGCGTCCTTGCACCTCCGATAAATTTTTTCCTCGACAGTTCAAGTCAACGTTCTCTATAATTTGAGCAAGGGAAGTAACTATGCTCAATTTCTTACGTAAACATCAGCGTATTTTTTTTATCTTCATCACGGCGACTATCGCTATTTCTTTCTGCTTTTTTGGAACGTATAGCACCTTCAACCAGTCGCAAGAAATTCCCGACAGAGAGGTGATTCGAGGGGCCGCGGGGAGTCCAATCATGCAGCAGGAGCTTGCAGGGCTCTGCCGTTTGATTGAAAGCTCACCATTAGACCGCACGGCAAAGGAGAGAGGCTCCATCCCGAACTTCCTAAACGACGGCGTGATCGAAAAAGATTTTTTGGCAAGCGGTCTGGCCGTAATGCTCTCCAGGGGTTACTTTGATGAGATCCGCCCCGATCTCGATGAGCGTATCAAAAAAATTCATCATTATCGCCCTTACGTTCACCCTTCTTCTTCCCAAATCAGTGCTGAAAAAGCATGGGGCCATTTTGCCCCCGCCTATTTGGAGCATTTCCGCATGCTGAAAGAAAAAAGCCATCAGCCGACATCGGAAACGCTCGCCTTAATGTCCCAACTCTATCTCGATCAAGCGAACCTGCCCCCGGATATTTTAAAGCAGATTTTACAGATGCAGCAGAATCAACTGGCTGTCCCGCCCGATCCTCTCCTTGCGCATTCCGATCTCGCCTTATTCGGATTTAAGAGTTTGGAAGATTGGTTCGGCCCCCGATTTGTCTCCTTGATTGGGTTGTTCATTATGAATGCCGCTCAAATCGCCCAAGCAAATGGCTATGATATTAAACCAGAAGAGATTCGTTCCGATCTTTTTCAAAATATTTATTCCGGCTATGGGCAGTTTTCTCAGAAAGGCTCTTTGAAAGCAGAGGAAGCAAACCAATATTACGAAATGAAAATGCGCAGTTTGGGGATGGATGAGATAATGCTGCTTAGCGCGTGGAAAAAAGTGATGCTCTTCCGCCGTTTATTTGAAGATGGAAGTAGCAGCATTTTGATCGATCCCCTCGCTTTCCAGCAGTTTGATGCTTATGCAAAAGAAAATGCCCGCATTTCCCTTTATCAATTACCTTCTTCGGTTCAGCTCGCCGATTTTCGATCGATGCTTAAATTTCAGGTCTATCTTGAAACGATTGCCGCTGATCCTTCCCGTTTAAAAACGAACTTGCTTCTTCCGACTGAATTTGCATCTTTGGAGCAAATAGAAAAAAGAGCTCCCGAACTTGTCGAACGCTCGGTGGAGATAGAATGGAGCGAGGTGAGCAAAGAGAATTTAAGCCAGTCGATCAGCGTGAAAGAAACTTGGGGCTGGGAATCAAGTGGTGAAAATTGGGAAACACTGAAATCGCATTTTCCCGATCTTGCCTCAGTAAAAGTAAGTTCACAAGAGGAGCGTCTGGCAGCATTAGAAAAATTGGATCAGAAACTGCGCTTGAAAATCGATCAATTCGCACGTGCCCAAATGATCGATGCTCAGTCCGACAAGATCGAGTTGGCTTTAGAAGCTGTGCCGGTCAAGACTGCGACAATAAGTCTAAAAATGAAAGGGACAGTTTTTCCATTGACCGGGGTCAAAGACGGTTCCGAACTGGCTCAGCTCTTGAGCTCAGCGGCTTTAAAAGGAGAGGGGCAGAATACTGCAAACAAGTTTTTGAGTTGTTATTCTCCCGACAAAGAACACTACTATCGTATCCAGGTTTTGAGCCGCGATGGCGATAAGAAAGTTCTCAATTTCGCCCAAGCTTCGAAAGATGGAACTTTGGACGCCCTTCTTGACAAGCGGCTTGAGCAGTTCTACCCCGATGCCCGTAAACGGCATTCTCATGCCTTTCAGCAAGAAGATGGGCATTTTAAATCTTTTAAAGAGGTAAAAGATCTCGTTGGGAAATATGCGTTTGCAGATTTATTGCGAAACATCGAAGAGCACTACCGCGCCCAATTCGTCTCCCTTCCGGGAGAAGGGGGAGACCTTCCTTTGAATTTTTATAGCAATGCGCGTTTAGCGGCTTATATGAATGAAGTTCAAGACAGCCTCAAGTCGAATCCTGAAGATCATTCCTGGATTAAGAGGAATGACGCCACTGCTTCAATCGATTTCTCTTCTCAATGGAAGCTTGAAAAAACAGATAAAACAGTAGAACGGCAGACAGACCTGCCTTTTTCAAAAGAGGAGATGTTTGCTTTAGCTCCTCAAGAATGGTCTCCCGTCAAAATGGGAGAGAGAGGCGCTCTTTCCTTTTATTATGTGCATGAAAAAGGGCATTCGAAAGGAATGCCTCTGGAATCCGTGGAAATGGGCCATCAAATCCTTTCTTTCGATGCAAAAAGGGATATGATGCTCGGGATTTTACACAAAATCCGAGAAAAAAAGTCAATCGATCTCTCAAAGTTGATTGCAGAGGAGCGCCTTGAATAGTGAAGTTTTAGAACGGCTTCCTGCCCTTACGCCCTTAGATTTTTTTTCTGTTCAAGGAGATCTTCCCTATTCCAAATCTGCGCCCTCGACGAAATTGATGCGTAGCCGTTATCTGTTGCCCAATACCTCCGAGTGGCTGAGTGAGGAGCATTTTGCCGAGGTGGCAGCCGCCTGGAATGAATCAGGCCTGTTCATCGATGTTTTTGTCGAGAAGCCTTTCGAAGAGGCTCTTTATCCCCGCTTTGACTGGGGTGATGCGGTCGAGCTTTTCTTCGACACCCGCGATCTTAAAACGGCAGGATTTGCCACTCGGTTTACCCATCAATTTCTCTTTCTGCCACAAGCCGTTCAGGGAGTCAAGGCGCAAGAGTTGACGCATTTTCGTACCGAAGACACCCATCTCCATTGCGATCCCGCTGATTTGCAACTCTCCACGGAATTCACAAAAAAAAATTACGAGATGGAGATTTTTATACCAGCCCATTGTCTCCAAGGCTATGACCCCGCCTCTTTTGACCGGATCGGTTTCACGTACCGGATTCATCGTTATAAAGGAACACCGCAGCATTTTTCTTTGAGCTCCCAGCATTTTACACTTGAACAACATCCCCGACTTTGGGCAAGTTTTAAATTTATTCAATAAGACAGGGGGTTAGCGATGAAATTCACAGATTCGCACGAATGGATCCGAGTGGAAGAGGGGATCGGTACTGTTGGGATTACCAACCATGCCCAAAAAGAGCTGGGTGAAGTTGTCTTCATTGAGCTGCCTCCAGTCGGTAAGCGGGTCAAAGCTGGAGAAGAAGTCGCCGTCCTCGAGTCGACGAAGGCCGCTGCTGATATTTATTCCCCCGTATCCGGCGAAATTGTTGAAATCAACCAAAAACTCGGCGATTTCATCCATCACATCAATTCTTCGGCAGAAACGGAAGGCTGGCTCTTCAAGCTCAAGTTGTCCGACCATTCCGAGACGGACAAGCTCCTCGACCGGGAAGACTATACGACTTTAGTCCAGTGAATATTCGCTTATTTTTTTTGTGGGAATCTGCGATAAGTGAAGGTTAAATCACAACTGTTCTAGTGAGATGCCGCAGGATTTACGTCGTAGAAAAAAATCGAGGAAAGCTTGGTTTGTTTTAGGATTCCTCTGTTTAGGAGTGCTTGTTTTTCATAAGCCTCTTGTGCTGCTCGGATGCAAAGCAGCTCTGCATCGCTTGTTTCCCCATGGTCTGTCTTATGAAAAAATCGATTGGGAAGAAGGGACCATCGCGATTTCCGGTCTGCAAGTTAAAGAACCTGACTCCCAATTGTCGATCGACCGGATTGAGCTCAAACTGGCGGGTGCCTTTCCGAAGTTCCAACCCAACATCACTGTTTCCCATCCTCAGATCCTCATCTCTTCAGCAACGGAAAAACACTCCCTTCCTTTTCTTTACCGTTCCCGTTTTATTGAGCCGCGCTGGGAGATCAAGAACGGCGTGCTTCAGCTTGCCGCAGGAGGTCGGTTTTATTTTTCCATGGCCCCGGGAGTGGAAAATGAATCGATCGGCCATCTTGTTTTTTCTTATGATCCGAGTCCATTGGTTCCCCCTGTGTTTACAGCGGATTTGGCGCTGGTTGAAAAAAGCCTGATAGTGGGATTCAAGCTGCAGGAAAGCGATTTGAACAGGTTGCTTCCCCTTTCTGGATTGCTGGTTCAGAAAATGCCGAGGGAGTGGGAACACGCTGGGGGAGAAGTGGAGCTGGAGGGGCTACTTTACTTAGACGAATCGATGCACTTTAAAGAACTGCACTGCCGCGGCGGGGGAAAACAAATCACATTTTCAGACTCGTCCATGGGAATCGATTTGTGCTGCGATGAGATCCAAGGGGTATTTTCCTATCCAATAGAGGAAGTTTCTTTAGAATTAAAAAGCGGGAATTTTTTTGTCCGGGCGCCTATTCTCCCGGAAGAATTGCGCATAGAGGATCTAAATGGAACTCTTCGTCTAGAGCCCGAAAAAGAACCGGAATTGGTTTTAAAAGGAGTGCTGTTCCTAAAGGATCAAAAAATGGCTTTCGATTGCCAGGGAAAGGGGGGGGCGCAGGAAGACACCACTTTTTGGTCTGAAATTGCACTGAACTGCGCCCCGGACATGCAAAGCGTCATTTCGGTGTGCAGCCATTCTGATGGGGATATCAGCTTGCATTTGCAAGTTGAGAATGCCAATGGGAAGCAGCTGGATTTTCTTCGCTCATGGGCTCGAATTCCGGGGCAATGCTTGGACGCGGATGCCGCCTTTGCAGCAACGCTTCTTTACAAAGACGACAATTGGCAACAGCTTTCTTTGGACAGCTGCCATTTAGATCACCTCCATTGGCTTCTTGCTGAACAGAAGACAACTTTATTTTTGCAACAAATCACAGGGAATTGCGCCTTGAGTAAAACTGACGGCAAAAATTGGGACCTTCGAGATCTGCACCTGGAAGGGGAAGGAGGACGCTATTCCTCTCCATACTTCAACCTCGATTCTTTATCAGCAAACATTCACGTTGAAAACTCTATCCTCCAGCCCTCTCAGATCACAGGAAAGAATGGCGGGCTCGAAGGAGAACTTGCTTTTTTAGGACCGCAGGGAGAATCTTTTGCTGCCATCAAAGTTCAAGGAGACGGTAAAAGTTTAGCCAGAGGGGTATTCCCTGAACTGGAAAAACTGGATTCTGTCCCCGTTGATTTGGAATTGAGAGTGAACAAGAACGCTGACTCTGCGATACTCTTTGGCAAAGGCACTCTGTTTAATGAACCTGTCAATGGAAAGGCCGTTTTTTCTTGTTCAAATGGAAATTTCCCTTCTTTCTTTTTCAAAGAGGCGGACTTTCAGGCAGACCTGACGGTGGGGAGTTACCGTTTATGGCTTCCGATGCTCCTCCCGGGAATGGACGTGGGAGGCCGGTTGCATTGCGCCGCTGTCATCAACTCTGAAAATGTGGCGATTGAGGTCTTTGGTAAAGAAATTTCTATTCAGTATCCTCAGGCACGGCTTGAGCTCGGAGACAAAACGATCCACTTTGTTTATGCCATAGCCAAAAAACAGTGGAGCGGCCAGATCCCGCTCGATGGAGGAAAACTGACCTATCGAGAGCTGGATCTCCCTTTTGAAAATCTCGAAGGATCATTGCATCTCGAAGCTAACCACTTGACGGCTCCATCGTTCTATGCCGAATGCAAAGGCTTGGCATTGCGAGGAAAAATGGACTTTTCTTTGGAGGGAGGAGAAATAGCGGTTTCGACTTCCCAAATGGCTGGGAGCGTTGAGAATTTGTTTTCCGTTCTCGCACATTTTCCTTCTTTGCATAAACTGGAATATCCGATGGATGGAGAGTTTTCCAGCGGGGACAATGGGCTTGAGCTGAAAACATCGATGGGAAGAGCAGAGTGGAGTTTCAAAGCCCACTTCGATCATCTGAAATTTCCGATTAACGCCTCCACTTCAGTGACCGGTGGTCGCTGCGACCTGTTCTACGATTCCAAAAATCAACACCTGGCCCTTGAAAAGGGGGAAGGGGTGTGGCGGCTTCTCGACGGAACCCCGTTAACTTTACAGCTCAAACATTTTTCGACAGAGATTGGAGAAAATCCTCATTTAGATTTTGCCTTCAAAATCTTCGACAGGAAAAAGGAATTCGCCCATTTCGAAGGGGAAGCAACGCACAATTCAATCTCCTTCAACAAGGATGCCACCTTTTTCGGAGGAACGCAGCTCAATATCACGCTTTGTGAATTGGATGAACAGATGAAGCTCGCCTCTTTTGAAATGCGGCCGGTCCTCAAATGTCAGGAATTGCACCTCAATGCAGCCTTTTTGCAAAATGCTGGTTTTCTTTCGAAAAATTTTTCCCCTAAAAATTTAGAGGAATGGCAATTTGAGGGCACCTTGCACACGCGCCTCTATTCCGAAAGTGTGGAAAAAGGGTTTTCCTTCCAAGCCGAAAGCAGCGATTTAAAGGTGCGCGGCTCGCCCTGGCCTTCCTTCGAGCTTAAAGCACATAAAATCGGAGAGAATTGGCTCATCGAACATTTGGAAGGGGGCGGTTTGACGCTCAAAGGGGCTTTCATCGTCGACGGGGAAGAAGTGTCTGTCCAAAAAATCGAAGGAAAGTGGCAAGGCGTCGAATGGAAGGGAGCCGGACAGTTCAACATGGACCGGAAGCAGTTTTCCTGTAGGTTTGAATGGATTAGAGGCGAGATGGTCGCTTTGGCCAAAATCGATCCCTCTCTGAAAGGAAATTTTGCCGCAGGTGTTGTCATGACAGGCGATTACTCCCAAGTTCCCTGCATCCTTTCAGGCGAAGCGAATCTATTCGTCGATCTTCAAGCGCCCCTTTCCCTTTCGGCGAGAAATAAAAAAAGCACCCTCTTTACTTACAATACAATCGACGGCCTTCTTTGCCAAGGGATGGAATTGCAGCTGAAAGATAAAGGCAGTGGTGCCGGGCTTGGCGAAATCAAAGCCCAAAGAGTTGTACTCCCCAAACAGGGCAATTTGAAAATTGAGCAACTGCAATTTTCTTTGGCCCCGGCCATGATGGCAAGGTGCATCGATGCAAAACTCGTCCCTCCATTGCTAAAAGAACTTAGCTGGGAAGGGAATTTGGAAGGAAATGGGGAATGCACACTCAATGGCATGTTCCAGACATCGCTCAAACCGGGACGTTACGGTTTTGGTGGCAAAGAGATCCCTTTCGAGCAACTGCAGCTGCGCTATGAAAAAAACGCGCTCTCCCTCCGTGGAAAAACGGTCATATCGGAAAGCCCGTTATGGGCTGCATTGCAGGTGGACCTTTCCAAAGAGCCTTTCGGTGCTCTTAAACTTTACGATCATCCCAAGGCAGAAGGCTTAAAAATCTCCTTTACAACGAATAACGGAAAACCGATTTTGGAGAAGATCCAGGGCAGTTGTTATGGTATCGATTCTGCTCTTGAAAAGAATGAAAGGCGGAAAGCGCCGCTTGCCTCAATCTTATCGGGAACCATCGCCGTCGATGGTAATCTTCTTCCTAAAAAGATGAAAGAGCGTGCGCAGTGGTTAAAAATCGGCAGCGGGTATCGTTGGGAGGGGGATTTAATCCTCTATCAAGATAGGAAGCGGGGGTTTCAAGCCATTGGAACACTATGGGGGCATGCATTTGAGTTGCTTGGCTACCAATTTCGCAATTTGCAAGCTAACCTGGAAGCTACGCCTGAACGGATTCAATTCACTGAATTAAAAATCGATGATCC
>CAJCIW010000255.1 GCA_903970455.1 Verrucomicrobiota bacterium
TCGATTCCAAAGTGATCCGGATTTGGAGGCCTGGGGCTCCTTACGTGCATCTAGAGGTTTTTGGAAAAAGCGTAGAGGCGAAAAAAGTCAGTGCCGATGGGTTGTTTGAATATGAAGTGCCTTTAGAGACGACATTTACCGATTACCGTGTTTATCTCCATCAAGGCGCGCTGGTCCAAGACCCTTATGCTTTCTCCCCCACCTTCGGGGATATGGACGCCCATCTTTTTAACCGGGGGGTTCATTATAAACTTTACGAAATCATGGGGGGCCGTCTTTGCAAGCACCAAGGCGTAGAAGGGGCCAAATTTGCCGTCTGGGCGCCCGAAGCCCAAGCAGTATCCCTGGTCGGCGATTTCAATTATTGGGACGGAAGAGTCAATCCGATGCGCACAATGGGATCGTCGGGAGTATGGGAATTATTTATCCCGGGATTAAAATCGGGTGAGAAATATAAATTCGAAGTCCACACTCAAAAGGGCCATCTCCGTCTTAAATCAGACCCCTATGCCCTCTATTCCGAGTACCGGCCAGCGACAGCTTCCCTACTTTTTGATGTTGACCAGTATGCCTGGCAAGACGGGGAGTGGATGGAAGCTAGGAAGCGGCGAGGGAAAGATGCGTATCCGATGGCAATCTATGAAGTGCATCTCGGTTCATGGAAAAGACAGGGGGGACGCCCTTTAGGCTATCGGCAGCTTGCTATCGAGCTTGCGAAATACTGCAAAGAAATGGGTTTTACCCATGTGGAATTGCTCCCGATTGCCGAGCATCCTTTAGATGAATCATGGGGGTATCAGGTCACCGGTTTTTTTGCGGCGACGAGCCGCTATGGGACCCCTGAAGAGTTTCAATTTTTTGTCGATCATCTTCACGGGGAAGGGATAGGCGTCATCCTTGATTGGGTGCCGGCCCATTTTCCGATGGACGAAGCTTCTTTGGCGCAATTCGACGGTACCTATTTGTACGAACATGGAGATCCGCGTCGCGGATTTCATCCCCATTGGAACACGCATATTTTCAATTATGGCCGTTTCGAGGTTTCCAATTTCTTAATCGCCAGCGCACTTTTCTGGCTCGACAAAATGCATATCGATGGGCTTAGAGTGGACGCTGTGGCTTCCATGCTGTATTTGGATTATGGCAGAAAGGAGGGAGAATGGATTCCCAATTCATTCGGCGGCCATGAGAATTTGGAAGCGATCGAATTCATCAAACACCTGAATTCCGTGGTCCACGAACGGTTTCCCCCCGTTCTAACCTTTGCCGAAGAGTCGACCTCTTTTACGGGCGTGACCCATCCTCTCGAATGGGGAGGATTGGGCTTCGATCTCAAATGGAACATGGGGTGGATGAATGATACTCTGGGTTATTTTCACAAAGATGCCTACTATCGCTCCTTTCATCAAAATGATTTGACATTCGGACTCATCTATGCTTTTTCCGAACGGTTTGTCCTGCCTCTATCGCATGACGAAGTAGTCCACGGCAAGGCCAGCCTGATGTCGAAAATGCCCGGAGACGATTGGCAAAAATTTGCCAATTTCCGCCTCGTATGCAGTTATCAAATTTGCCAACCCGGAAAAAAACTCCTTTTTATGGGAGCGGAACTGGGGATGTGGAATGAGTGGAACTGCAAAGAACAGCTTCCTTGGGATTTGCTCCAGTTTGAACGGCATGCCATGCTGAAACGGTTCGTGAAAGAGCTGTATCATTTTTATCTTGCCCATGAAGCTCTTTGGGAGTTCGATTTCGACCAGCGCGGCTTTGAATGGGTCGATTTTTCCGACCGGTACAATTCTGTGATCAGCTACCTGCGGAAAGGCAGCAGCCGCTATCTTCTCGTCGTCCATAATTTCACCCCTAATTTTGTTCCTCAATATTTTATCCGATTGCCCAATGTCGCTTCGATTCAGGAAGTTTTCAATACCGATAGAGAAGAATATTGGGGATCTGGCAAAATCAACACACAAGTGGAGATCATCCGCGATTCAAACGAGCGGCGTATGGGGTTACACCTCCATCTTGCGCCTCTCGCAACGATGATTTTTGAGGTGCAGTTTGTGTTCTAAAAAAGAATACCTTGATCTGATCGAAGAGGTGCGAAAGCACGATCTTTCTTATTTTGTCCAAGCTAAGCCAGTAATTACCGACTACGCATACGATCAACTCGTCAAAAAGATTGAAGAGGCCGAGAGAGCCCATCCCGATTGGATAAGCCCCTCTTCCCCAACTCAGCGCGTAGGAGAGGCTCTGACAAAAGGATTCAAACAGGTCGGACATACAGTTCCCATGCTTTCTTTGGCCAATACCTATTCTCGTGAGGAGGTCGAAGATTTTATCCAGCGCGTCCAAAAAATGCTTGGCCATTCCCGCGTTCATTTTTGCGCCGAATTGAAAATGGATGGCGTCGCCGTTAGCGTACGCTATGAAAAGGGAAGATTTGTTCAAGGCTTGACCCGGGGAGACGGGCGAAAAGGGGATGACATCACCGCTAATATGCGGACCATCCGCTCATTGCCCATGGAGCTTTCAGGTTGCCCTCTTCCTGAAGTGCTCGAAGTGCGGGGAGAAGTCTTTATGACCCATCATGTTTTTCAGGCCCTAAACAAAGAAAAAGAAGAAGAAGGGGAAGAACTCTACGCTAACCCGCGCAATGCCACAGCAGGTTCGATGAAACTGCTCGATCCCAGGCAAGCCTCGTCGCGCAACTTAAGCGCTGTGTTTTACGGATTTGCCGATGAAAATGATCCGCCTATGCCTACCCAATATGAATGCCATCAATACCTCAAAAAAATCGGCTTCCCCGTTTTCGATCAAGAATTACGGCAGCGGTGCCGCGATACGGATGAAATTTTAACATTTGCGGATAAAATTGAAAAAAAACGGCATAAACTTCCCTTCGATATCGATGGGATTGTCGTCAAAGTCGATGAGCTGAAATATCACGATCAGTTGGGCGTCACGGGGAAAAGCCCCAGATGGGCTGTCGCTTATAAATTCGCCCCGGAACAAGCCTCGACACGCATCAATGACATTACAGTCCAAGTCGGAAGGACGGGCGTACTGACACCGGTTGCAGAACTCGAGCCTGTCCATCTTGCGGGCAGCACGATATCCCGCGCCACCCTGCACAATCAAGAGGAGGTGGAGCGGAAAGACATCCGCATCGGCGATATGGTTGTCATCGAAAAAGGGGGTGACGTGATACCCAAAGTCGTCGAAGTCGATAAGCGGCGCCGTCCGCATGATTCCCATCCCTGGAAAATGCCCAGAAATTGTCCTAGCTGCGGCACACATGTCGTCCATACCGAAGGGGAGGTCGCTGTCCGCTGTCCCAATTCTACCGGCTGCCCCGAACAGCAGATGGGCCGCCTTGCGTATTTCGCATCCAAAGACGCCATGGATATCGAGCACCTCGGCGAAAAAGTTGTCGAACAGCTTTTCCAAAAAAAACTCGTGCACCGCCCCTCCGATATCTTTGCATTGACAAAAGAAGAGCTGGCGACGCTCGACGGTTTTAAAGAAAAATCAGTCCAAAATTTGTACGAGAGCATCGACCGTGCGCGCCACGTTTCTCTAGCGCGGTTTATTCTTGCCCTCGGCATTAAATACGTTGGGGAAGGGGTCGCCGAATTGCTTGCGGAACACGTGGAAGAGATCGATGAGCTTGCAAAAATGAATGTAGAAGAGCTCAAAGAGATCCCCGGGATAGGCGATAAAATCGCCCATGGCGTCGTGGATTACTTCAAAGATCCCTCCCACCTCAAAGAGATCCACATGCTCTTGGAGAATGGGGTCAAGCCAAAGGCCATGAAGCTAAAAAAACGGAAAGATCACGCCTTTTCTGACAAGACCTTTGTCCTCACCGGAGCGTTGCAAAAATATACCCGCGACGAAGCTGCGCAGTTGATCAAAGAGCGCGGCGGAAAAGTCACCGGCTCGGTGAGCAAAAACACCGACTACCTCCTCGTAGGCGAGGACGCAGGCTCCAAACTCGATAAAGCCCGTCAGCTAGGTGTCAAGACGCTGACAGAAGAAGAGTTCGAGAAGATCCTGTAGGGGTGAAGCTTAACCCGCTTGTGTAAATAGGATGCGTACCGTTGCCAGAAAGGAGCATTAAGCGGCAAAACAGCTGACGTTAAGCCGGTAAGTTTCTTTCTGAGGTAGTGTCTCATTCGCTTTTTTAAAGGCGATGGCGACATGGAAGGGATGTCCGCGGATGAGGGATGGAAGCAGAAGACGTTCGCGCAAACGCTCCAGGCTTGGGCTTATAATCTCCAGGAAATAGACTTTGTCTACCCCGGGCCACCGTTTTGGCCTCAAAGAATTCAATCCCTTCACCTCAAATGAAAACGACTCGTCCATTTCCTTGATTTCTCCCCACCCTTTTTTTTGGCTCCATTCATGCGGGAGGACGACAGGGATGTGGGCAGGCGAGGGCTCGATTTGATAGAGCGGCACAGCTTCACATTCTCGATCATGGATCAGTGGGAAAAGATCCGTGATAAACTCATCCGGTAGTTCCAGGTAGATAAAACCTTCTGAGTCTTGCTTGAGAATTCCATTCTTCGGCAGGGCACGGCGGACGTAGGCGCAAATCCCGGGAGAGTAGGGTGCAGGATTCGGTACGCCCTCTTTGGCTTCTGCCATTAAACAGCTGGGAGCGTATTCGTCGGAAGGAAGGGGATAGGCGGGGTGCCAGAAGAAACGGGGAGGCTTTCCGGTTCGGAAGGGGGGATGGGGCAGCTGGGGAACTGACAGCCGGCGCGGAGGGGCGATGTGGTGTAAAACGGTCGACTTTTCCTTTTTTTCGAGAAGAGTTCTTAGAATTTCAAAAACACGAAAAAGGAGAAGCTGTCCTTTTCTCAATAAAGGAGGAATCTTCGACAGATTGAGCTCGATCGAGGGTTTAGGGCTATTTTGGAAAAGAGAGACAATCCGTTCATCTCCCTTGTAAGGGGCGATGGGTTTTAAAAAAAACCTAGCGGCAGCCGAATCCTCCTTGAGCACAAGGGGATGGGCTAAGATGGCTACACGGATGTCGAGGGGAGAAATTTTGTTCATAATATATAAATTTTAATTAACAAAAACAGTGTCAATTAGTTATATTATAACCTTTTCTTGCGTTTACAGATAGGGAATCGAGTTTTTGAAAAAAACTTTTGAACAAAAATGAAAAAAAGAATATATCAAAGTTTTGTAAACTAAACATATCGAGAGGGATTCATATGTCCAAAACTCACTTAAAGTGCGCTTTCATCGGCGGCTTGATCGTTTTCATCTGGGGATTGTTCTCCTGGATGGTCTTTCCATGGCATCAGACCTGTTTGAATAAATTTTCGAATGAGTCTGAAGTTGCAAATGCGATTTCGAATAATGCTCCTGTTTCGGGTATCTATGTTTTGCCCAATACATTTTCCTACAATGAGGGAACTTCCCAAAGCGAGATGGAGCAGGGGATGAAAATGATGGAAAAAGGGCCTTTCATGTTCGCTTCTGTATCTAAGGTGGGAATCGGGAAAATGACGTTGGCTCCCTTCATCATTTCGCTGATCATACAAATTATCGGCGCATTTATCGTCACTTGGATGTTGATGCAGACCAAGACTCTTCCCTTTAAGAGACAAGTGGGTTTTGTTACGGTATTCGGTCTGGGCGTTGCGATTTTGGCCCAACTTCCTGATTGGAATTGGTGGGGTTTTTCCGCTTGCTACGCTCTAGTCAATATCGTAGACCTGGTTGTTGGTTGGTTCTTAGCCGGCTTCGGGATTGCTAAAGTTCTTAAGAAATAACTCCCTTCAGAAAAAATCCGTGGTTCTCATTCTACCTGGCCTCGCAAGGGGCCAGGGGATCTCCAATCAAGGTCTGATGGCTGAAACCGGTGACTTTGATTGTTTGCAAAGTTCCGATTAATGCATCATCCCCTTTGAAGAGCACATTTTTCCAGCAGCGGGTGCGTCCTTTTAGGTGCTTTTCATCACGATTCCGCCGCTCGACCAGGATTTCCACTTCTGAACCGAGCATTGCGTTGCGCTGCTCGGCGCAGATTTCGTTGTGCAGATTGAGCAGCCGCTGCAGCCGGTCT
>CAJCIW010000256.1 GCA_903970455.1 Verrucomicrobiota bacterium
GATTATTGTTGATGCAGTTTAAAATCAATCGAAAAAAAAGAGAGAGGGGTAATAATCTGACAATTTCAAAAACAACTTCATTCAATTCTATTCCACAACAAAATTATAATTCAACAGCACAAGGGCCCTTAAGCGATGCCCAGCAAACACAGCGCGGCATGATTTCCATTTTTAAAAGGACGACGGGGAAAGTGGGAACAGATAGCCATTATTCATTTGGGAAAATAACGATTGAAAATGGCACAAAACATCTAAAGGTATCGGATGATGATTTGATCTATTTTTGTCTAATACGAGATTGCGATCCCCAAAAATTCGTGCAAATTGAGCTGCCATCTTCTCTGTTTAAGCAAGCGCGAAAAGGTGAAACTCTCGATTTCATAAAAGATGGAATTCGTTACGATTTGCAAATAGCGCCCCATGTGACAAGCCGTAGATCTAAAGAGCATCTAATTTCATTTGATGAATGCGAAAAATGTGTCCAGAAAGAATTCAATTTTTCTCCTCTTGAGTTTCTATATGACGAAGATATTCCTGAAGAGTATCACTATTGGGGTGCGGAATCGGAATTTGGAATTCCAGTGTGCATTTCCCCGCAAACAAAGCGAGTGTTGTTAAATCAAAAGGGGACTACTCCCCTGGATTTTGACAGTCTGTCTTTTTTTGACAGCAAGACTCGCCCACAAGTTCTTTTTGCTCAAGAAACAAAAATGAAGACTACGATACTGCTTGCTGCATGTGGAAAGCCCAACATTGAGATTCTTCTCGATAGAAATTATCTTTATGTTGATATAGAGCACAATAGGGAAGAACTCCCTGCTGATTGCGAGACGCACAACACTCTGCCTCGAGGGCATCAATTGTTCCGCACAGTTCTCTTTCCAAAGAAGGGGAAGGAAATCGACCAAGAGAATATCGTTGCGAGCGTGGATAACTCAGGGATTTTAAGCATTACTGTTCCATACAAATTATCGATCAAAACCGAGTCCATTTCTTCTCAAGTACTGATCCCGCCGCCCGTTGTTCCAAAAACCAAAATTTTGGTGCGTTGCAATGTTGGTTCCACTGATCAGCTTTATCTGAGGGGACAAGGCGCTCCCTTTTTGAGCTGGGATCACGGTATTAAAATGGAGATGGTCCAAACGCCAGATTTATGGGCTTTGGAATTTGATCAAACCGATTTTCAAAATCTAAAATACAAAGTATTGAAAAATGATCAGATTTGGGAAAAAGGAGTCAATCATGATATTGAAATCGGTCAAGAGCGCGAAACCAACCCCAATTTTGGTTGAAGAGCAGTCTTGACAGCAGTTCCGCACCCAAGTAGATTTGGGTGCGGTATTGAACTTTGAATTAGGCAAATTCTTCCACCGATTGGTCCGGCACCGGCGGCAAAGTGACCTCCGGCTCTTATAACGTGTGAGGTAGAATGACGATTGTGCGAATCCCGGCGGAAACACGGGGGCTGACAAAACTCGTTTGGCTGACCTCCCATCACAGCTTCAGTTTTGGAGAGTATTACAATCCTAAAAAAATGGGATTTGGCAAACTGCGGGTCCTCAATGAGGACACCGTCGCTCCTGGAAAAGGGTTTGGGATGCATTTTCATGACAATATGGAAATTGTCACCTTTGTTTTGCAGGGAAGCCTCGAGCACAAAGATAGCACGGGAGGGGAGGGGATTCTTAAGGCTGGCCAAATGCAGCGGATGACCGCGGGAAAAGGGATCCAACATTCGGAATTCAATCCTTCGAAAGCAGAACCCGTCCACTTCTTGCAGATTTGGATTACCCCCAAAGTTGAAGGAGTTGAACCTGAATACGAGCAGAAAGAATTTGCAAAATTACTGAAACCCGGTCAACTCACCCTTTTAGTTTCACCACAACGAGAAGAAGATGGGTTATTCATCCACCAGGATATTCGCTTTTCAATGGCGCGGATGGATAAGGGAATGGAAATGACATACACCCTCTCTTCCGAAAGAAATGGAGTGTATGCGTTTTTGATCGAAGGAAAATTGAAAATGGGGGAAGAGCTGTTTTCAGCTGGGGACGCCGCGGAAGTAACAAGAGAAAAGCAATTTAGCTTCACAGCTATTCAACATTCACTTTTCTTATTGATAGAGACGCTTATAAATAGCTGAATTTAAGTTAATTAGCATTGATTACATTTTTTCAATTGACAATTCTCTTTTATAAATATATAATCATAAGAAACAAAATGCTGTTATTATGAGAAAATTAAATTATCCACATTCTGAATTTTCTTTCGGTTATCCTGCGCACAACCGTGGTCACAGTATTCTACTTCTTTTTATTCTTGTGGCTCAAGCCACAATATAACTTTTTATCCCATCACATCCGTATTTATTAGATAAACAAAGCAAGGTGTTTTGTTTGTAAATTATTTAAACCCTGTTAAGGAGGCTTTTTTATGAATATTTTTTTTCTTAGATTTTTTTATGACTGTACAAAACCACAAAAAAGGAGGCGGCCATGTGTGTCGGTTTGCAGAAAGCAATCACATGTTTAAGGGTTAACCACATCGGAAAAACTCCTGGGAAAAGATGGGCTCACCGAGCGCCGGATCGAGTCTTTTTCACCGAAGGAGTGAAAAAAAATAAGCATTTCGATAATCAAGTAGGAAATGCCATCAATAAGATGCAGGAATTTCCTAAGCTGATCTCCAACTACCTTAAAGTCGCAGCAGCCGCGACGTTGAAGGGGAAGACGCCATTTGTGCATGCGCAAGCGGCTATTTGGTCAGTTCCTCGTCTTTTTACAAGAGAGTTGAATCGAAATTTTTATACAAAATATCCTTTTCATAGCTCTTTGCGCCCTAATTCCGACAAAGATTATCAATGCGATCGAAAAGAGATCGAGGAAAAGATCAAGGTCTTTTGTCAGAATAATGGAGATCATGGTTGGACCCCAGGTACATGGGACCGATCTCCATCCCGTTGCGATATGGATCCGAATATCAGTAAATTTCTGATTTCAATGAACTATGCTCTTCTGGGCAATGTATCGACCATGGAATCAGCTTATTACTTTGCATTCGATGGTTCCAAGATGAGGGACGATGAACACTCTTGGAAGATCGCAGAAGAAGTTTTCAAGCGTTCTTTGCAAATGCGAGGCACTCAAAACGAGGATCGTGTGATCGAGGAATTGAAGGATGTATTTCAAAATTACGAACAATTAAACACGGGGAACCTCCTTGTCATTGCGCTGCCGAAAGAAAAACTGAAAAGTTTTGCCTACGATTCTAAATCTTATGGCATTCCTACGGGTCGCAATATCGAAGAAGTAGCGAGCCAGCCGATGCGCTATTCTTCTCACTTGTCGGGGGAAGAAGGAGGTTTGCAAGCGCGTCTAATGATCCATAGGGACACGATGGCTCCAACCTCTGGCATCGATGTTGTTTGTGTCAACGAAGACGAGGAAGTGGATCTTTACTGCAAAGGGTTTCAGATTACTCCTCCCGATCAGGTCCCCGAGTATGCGTCTTTGTTTAAACAGAAACGAACGGCCGTTGAAGAGTCCGAGCGCCAGACAAGAAGAGAACTTAGATACGCGATTAAAGCCTTGGGAGAACGTGTGACAAAGCCTATCACTCCCCCGCTTTGAGGACTTCCATGAAGGCAGACTGCGGAATATTCACTTTTCCGATCTCTTTCATCCGCTTTTTGCCTTCTTTCTGCTTTTCCCAGAGTTTGCGCTTGCGCGTGATGTCGCCGCCATAGCATTTGGCGGTGACATTTTTTGTGATGGCGCGGATCGTCTCGCGGGCGATCACTTTGCCGCCGATGGCTGCCTGGACGGGGACTTTGAATTGCTGCATGGGGATCACTTCGACGAGTTTTTCACAGATGGCGCGCCCTTTCGATTCGGCCTTTGTCCGATGGACCAGGCAGGAGAAGGCATCGACGGGTTCTTCGTTGACGCGGATCTCAAGCTTGACGATGTCCCCGATCTCGTATTTCTCGAATTCGTAATCGAAAGATCCGTAGCCGCGCGTGACCGATTTTAATTTGTCGTTGAAATCGGTGATGATTTCATTCAATGGAAAGCGATAGGTGAGCAGCAGTCGCTTGGCGTCCATCGTCTCTGTTTTTGTGAGCTCGCCTCGTTTGTCCATGCCAAGGCTCATGATCGCGCCCAAATATTGCCCAGGGGCCATGATGTGGGTTTTGACCCAAGGCTCTTCGATGTATTCGATAAATGTCGGATCAGGATAGTGGGCGACGTTGTCGATATCGATCTCTTTACCGTCGGTGAATTTGATTTTGTAAACGACGCTTGGAGCCGTCGTGATGATGTCGAGATTGAATTCCCGTTGTAGCCGTTCGAATACGATTTCCAAATGCAGGAGGCCTAAAAAGCCGCAGCGGAAGCCAAAGCCAAGCGCCATGCTGCTTTCCTGTTCGACGTGCAGTGCCGAGTCGTTGAGCTGCAATTTGACCAGCGCATCGCGGAGCATTTCAAAATCAGAAGAGTCGACGGGATAAATCCCAGCGTAGACGACAGGGGAGATGTTGCGAAAGCCGGGGAGCGCCTCCGGAGCAGGTTTTTTTGCAGAGGTGACCGTATCGCCGATTTTGACGTCGGCAGTGATTTTGATGTTGGCGAGGAAGTAACCGACTTCCCCCGGACGAAGAACATCGACAGGTTTTTCAGTGGGAGAAAAGACGCCGACTTCCAACACTTCGAAATTTTTTCCCGTCGCCATCATCTGGATCATCGTTTTTTTGCTGATCTCGCCGCTCATCATGCGGACGTAGACCATGACGCCACGGTACGGATCGTAATGGGAATCGAAAACAAGCGCGCGGATTGTTTCATCCTCGGGAGGTTTGGGAGAAGGGAAGGAGAATAAGATTTGTTCCAGGATCTCTTTGATGCCGATGCCTGTTTTTGCAGAGCATAAGATCGTGTTCGAAGTATCGAGGCCGATCACATCTTCGATCTGCTGTTTGACCGATTCAACATCGGCTGAAGGGAGATCGATTTTATTGATGACAGGAAGGATCTCGAGGCCGCGTTCGACGGCGAGATGGACGTTGGCCAAACTTTGCGCCTGGACGCCTTGCACGGCATCGACAACGAGAAGGGCTGCTTCGCATGCCGCAAGCGACCGAGACACTTCATAAGTAAAGTCGACATGCCCCGGCGTATCGATGAAGTTGATTTGATACGTATTTCCGTCTTCAGCTTCGTAGTACATGGTCACGGGGTGCGCTTTAATCGTGATGCCGCGTTCCCGCTCCAAGTCCATCGCATCGAGCACTTGTTCTTGCATCTCACGCTGGGGGATCGTTTTGGTCAGCTCCAAAAGCCGGTCGGCAATTGTCGATTTGCCGTGGTCGATATGCGCAATGATGGAAAAATTTCTAATGAAACGTAAATCGTATTTAAACATTTAAAATGGCTTTCCAAAGTATCGCCCAACTATAGGATCTTTCTGACTTGTTTACAAGGACCTACGAAAACTGGAACGTTAGGAAAAAATAAATTTGACTGTTATTAACTAAATTTTTATTGAATATTGAAAACCAAGCGGTTTTCCTATATACTATTGGCCAAAGAATTGGGTTAATTATGTCTGCTAGCACATCCGTTTCTCAAAATCCGATGCAAAATTTCCTGAATGATATTCAGCATAAAATTTATTCTGTGCATGGAAAAATTTTTGGATTGTGTAGTACTGACAGTAAAATTTATGCATTTTTGATTTTGGGACGAGTTCTGCAAACGGTAGCCCTGATATCCTTTGCCGCTTCGATTGCTTTTACCTTTACCGTTGGGCCTACTGCACTCCTGGGGATGATTCCCGCAGTTGCCCTCGGCATTTTAGGCACTTATATTGCAGGAAATCCAGAAGAGTTAAATGATTTGCTGCAAGTAGGGCGCCCCTTTGTTGCGGGACAGCCAGTGGGTTTGATCAATGGAGGAAACAATTGCTGGCTGAATTCCAGCCTGCAGTTAATGGCTAATACTCCAGCTTTCCATCCCAGAATGCGCGAAATTCCCCAATTGTCTCAATTTTTAGATGTGTATGAAAAAAACCGGACGGATTATCAAAAAGTTGCTGCGAATATAGATATCCATGCTATTCGTCAATTTTTAAGCCGTGAAACCGGCGGACAGATCGTCGATGGCGCCGTTCAGGAAGATGCAGCCCAGTTGTTTGAGTATGTTTTCCAGGGCCCTAACGCGATCCATCAATTAGATCAACAGATCAATGGAGGAGCTCCTGCCCTGCGGCGAGAGAGTATGCTTCAAATCGGCCTTGGAGAAAGCCCGCGTCCCAATTTTCAACAATTATTTAATGCTTACTTTGATCAGCGGACGGACACCGGCGCACGCGTTCAACTTTCTTTCCAACGGCCGCCTAATGATCTACTTGTGCAAGCGAGACGTTTTTATCAGCAGGTGGATGCGAGCGGCACTCTTCAACAAGGAAAAATTGGGGAGTCGATCGATGTTCCTGAAAGGCTAGCCCTGCCTAACCAATTTGTCCGCGGTGGAGGAAACTCCGAATACGTCTGCGATGCCTTTTCCGTCCATAACGGCGTAAGTTCTGAATCTGGACATTATACCTGCTATGTCAAACGGCAAGGCACTTGGTGGTATTGCTCCGATACAACAGTTTATGAAGTGGCCTCAACCACGGCTCTTCGAGCCATGAAGTACGGCTATATCTTCCATTACTCCAAAGCCACTCCGTAATCACAACTCCCCATCCTATTCTCCTAAGTCTATTCCTCTGTCGGGTTAGGTA
>CAJCIW010000257.1 GCA_903970455.1 Verrucomicrobiota bacterium
CCGCCGATGATAGTGAGTCTCACTTTTTTCAAATCCCCTTTGAGATAGGCGGTCAGGCTGGGAATCATATTGTGGAAACCAAAGGCGATCACTAAAAGAGGGAGCGCCGAAGGAGCATAAACAGGATCGGAGCGGGAAAGCAGCTGAGGATTGATATAAGCGACGCCGATGAAAACAAGCAGAATAAAAAAAATGATCTTTCCCATCATCAATCCACGATTGAATAGATCGACTTTTCTCGTTCCGAGGTAGACGACCCATCCGAAGAGAATGACAAAGATCAAACTGCCCAGCCAAACGGGAAAGGAGGCGTTAAGGCTCACATGAAAAAATGTGTTGCAAAGGCCGCCGATGCCTGAAATATAAGCGACGAGCAAAGCATAAAACAAAAACAGGTAGGTGATCCAGCAGACCCCTTTTCCCCATTTTCCAAGTGTTTGCCCTGTCATCGTTAAAAGGTTGACCTGGCGGGAATGCCATCCATTCGCCTCGACGAGGAGCAGCGCGGTAGAAGTCATGAAAAGCCATGCGCAGAAAAACATCGTCAAAGAAGGAAGAAATCCCGATAGGCCGGTGACAATAGGAAGGCCGAGCATTCCTGCGCCGATGCAGCTTCCTGCAATCAGCAGCATTCCGCCGATCATGCTTCCCTGTTTTTCATTCATGAAGAAGCCTTTGACATCCGTTTTTCGATGGTGCGGATTTCCTGCCCCAGCCTTCCGAGCTCGTACCCTTCGTAATCGACGAATTTGAAAAAACGCTCGAAACTGGGACACGCCTTGGAAACTTGTTTGGCCAATTCTTGCGCGATGAAGCGGTAGTTCGGATGTCCTGCAGGAGACGAGCGCAGCTCGCAGAGCCATTGCAATGAGCGCAAATTCACATGAAAATACCAGTGGATGTTGTATCCCATTGGCACGATGTATTGCGCTTCTTCAGGAAGCTCCTCGGCGATCGATTCGTAGGTTTTTTTCGCCTCATCCATCGCATCGCGGTACTGTTTTTCCATCTCTGTACCTACGATTTCATGGGGGGTAAAGTAGCCGAAATCGCAAGAGAGCAACTGTCTATCTTGCGTGAGCATACGGTGGCGGTGGAGGTCGCGGAAATTCCCGAAATCGGCCACGATTTCGAACGTGAAGACAGCATGTTCCAGTGCTCGCGGGGATTTATGCCTCCGGTTTTCTCTAAAATTGGAAGCTGAATCGAGAATTCGGTTGAGTTCTTCTTCCGGAAGGGTCCGACAATATTCTTGCAATTCATGCAATCCCGCATTGGAGTGCTCAAAAAGGAGAGCAGCTGCGACCTTCGCAGGGCTTTCAGGATCATATTGGATTAACCGCACCCCGGGATTTTGCATCTTGGCGATCGAAGAAGTATGCCGGTCGGCGACAATTTTGAGGTCGTTGCTCATCTGTTCCCGGAATTGGGCATAAGTGCGCTGATGTTTATGCGAGGGATCGCCGCGGCGGATAAAAGAAGGGACGACTTTGGAGAGTTCTTGAAACGATTTTCTGCCGATGTCTTGCATTTCGGCGAGATTATGGCAATTGAGTTTCTGGATCAAAGTCTCGAAGAACCGCCCGTTTCCATACATCCCCATGTTTGTCAAAGCGCTGGCGGGCAGCAACCCTCTTAAGCAGTCGAGAACTTTTGCACGCAAAGCAGCCGTATAGGCGACTTTGGAGACATCGTGTTCTTTGGGGAATTTTTTCTCCATGAGTTCTGTGAGGGGAGGAATAAGCGCAGAATAGGTTTCAAAAAGAAAGTTGCATGTCTTGAGATACGCCTCTCGAAACGCTGAAGCCATTAAAATGGGCTCTCGAAAGAAGAGATACTCCCCATTCACTTTTTGATCAAAATAGATGTAGCGGGTGGATTTTTCCAAAGGAGATCCGCCGATCCGGCAGTCCTCTACCATATTGGCAGCGATCATCGACACATTTTCCAGGGCCAAATGCGCTCCCCCGAGCTCCCCGATAGAATCATCGCCGTAGCCGTCCAGGATCCGGTCATAGAAATTTTGCGCTTTTTTAATCGCCATGATCTGGTCTTCGAGCTCATGCTCCGCCTGCTCTCCCGCATGAACGGCGCCTGCGATCGCATTGAAGGCAGTCTCTTCATTGAGGATAAAATCTTTTAGAAGCAGCGATCTCAGCCCTAAGCTCGATCGAGAATAGCGGGAAAAAAGCGCGCCCTTAATCACTTCCGGAAGATTCCGAAGAACGAAGATATTACTCGACGTGTGGGTGACGTAGCGCTGTAAAATTTTTATTTGACTTTCGGTGAATTCCTCATACCCTTCAACCATTGTGGGCAACCTCGAAAAAAGATCATTTCCCACAAGGTTGGCATATTCTTCAGGTTCAATCAAGAGAAAAAGAGGAAAGGCTTATACCTGACTCGGCGATAAACTTGGATTTTCTGCGAACACGCAGTCAGACGGAAAAAGGCGGGAGCAGAAAATCCAAGTTTATCGCCGAGTCCGGTATAACTCTAATATTTTTTTTGATGTTGGAGAAATTTCAATACGGCTTGTTCTTTTTTCTTAAGAGAATCCAATGCCCGTTCTTTTTGGCCATCTTTGCCCAAATTTTTCGTTTCTTGCGCGGAGCAAAGTTCCTTAACATTTTTATATAGCGGCGCCGTTTGGCCCTCGATCAAAAGTAGTTCATTCCAATACGGCTGGTCCAAAAGCTCAGAGATTTTTTTTTGATCGCCTCTATGAATGCGGTCTAGAAGTAAATGCAGGCTGACCTCTATTTTTAAACGCAGGATTACTTCGCTCAAAGACAGGGATTTACCCTTAAGCTCTTGGAGACGCTTGAGAAAATTAGGATGAAGCTCGTTGCATAGGGAATCGTCTTCTGCTGCGATCTTATCAAGAAGAGCTAAATTTTTTTCGAGTGTATGTGGGTCATAACTCGTTAAAGAAGGAAAATTAAAGTCTCTTAGAGTAATCGTGCCATCCCGAGAACCGGAAATGAGGATTCCATCTTGCATGCATGCAGAAGTGGTGGGTTGTTCCCTTTTCAACATATACAGTGTCATTCCGCTCTTGAGATCGAGAACTGCGATCTCATCCAGAGCGTAAAAGATCTTATTATCCTTGACAATGAGGGCAGAGGGCTCTTCCCGAGGCACCAGAACACCGTTAGGCTTCACCTGGATTTGCCGGACCAATCTCATCTTGCTGATTATCCACTCTTTGATAGCCCCGTAGCCTGTGGAAGAAAAAAGACGATCCCCTTGAGAGGCAAGACCATAGACACCGCCTTCATGGCCGTTGACAACACCCAAAAAACCCGGGTTTTTCATATTATCTAGATCCCCGGTTTGGATCATTTTTTCTAAGCCGATAAAAAACTTATTTCCATGAACGGCTAGAGAATGGAAGAAGCCCATCACTTCGACAGAATCGACCAAGCCCCTATTTTCTTTGAGATCCCAGACTTTAAGAGTGTCTTCGTTTCCAACGGAAATGAGCTTATCTCCTTGAACAGCTAGAAAAAGGACCCCTGCCACGTAGCCTTTCCAACTATGCTCTTTCTTTCCGATGTTTGCATTCCAGGTTGTAATCGTCCCGTCTTCCGAACCACAAAACAGCGTATCGCCTTCAATGAGTAGAGTGTTGCAAGGTCCATGATCACTCAAATCCAATTTAAACAATATTTTGCGGGTGTTTCGATCCCACATGATAACGGTCCCGTCTAGTGAGGCGGAAGCGAATTTATCCGCTTGAACATCTATGCGAGTGACTTTTTTTGTATGCCCGTTCAAAGTGCATGTTCGGAATTTGTAATCGTTGATATTCCAATCTCTGTTTTTCAAGGAGTGCAATACGTCTTTAACATTGGGCGCGTTTTCATACTCCTGGAAGGAATAGGGAAAACGAGATCTTACAAAACCTTTCCATAAAAGGTTGTCATTGGAAACACACCGATTGAATTGCCAATTTGTCAACAAAAGGGAATGCGAGTCTTTTAATCGACTTAAATGAGAAAAAACAATCGGCAACACTTCATCAGGAAGAGGGACGTTTTCTGGAGGAGTGGATTGTGTAGAATGACTTTCCACTTTCGTGACGGCACTTATACTCATAATAATCACCTTAAATTAATTTTTTAAGCGAAGATTATAATACATACTCAGCCTAATAAGCGACTAAATTAGTTAAAACAGTAACTAAGGTGTTTTATGAATGGCCATGGGCGCAGAGGCTTGGCAGACGGGCATCACTTCGACGGTGTTGATATTCACATGGGCAGGGAGGGAATGGCAGAAATAAATCACTTCGGCGATATCTTCAGGCGTCAAGGCCGCAGTATTCTCATAAACCTTGGCTGCACGTGTGCTGTCGCCACGAAAACGGACGGTGGAAAACTCGGTCCCTCCGACGAGTCCCGGTTCGACGCAGCTCACCCGAACCTTCGTGCCGAGCAAATCGGCTCGTAAATTCAATGAAAACTGGTGAACAAAGGCTTTCGTTCCTCCATAAACATTGCCACCAGGATAGGGATAAGTGCCAGCAACAGATCCCAAATTGATGATGTGGCCTCGATCACGTTTGACCATCGTTGCGAGAGCCGCCCTTGTGCAGTAAAGAAGCCCTTTGATGTTCGTATCAACGCATTTATCCCACTCTTCGATTTTGCCCTCGTAAGCAGGCTCGAGCCCGAAAGCGCAGCCGGCATTGTTGATGAGAACTTCGATGGGGCCCAGCTGCTGAAAAACCTGTTCGACTTGATCTGAGGAACATACATCGAGTTCTAAGACAGAAACTTCCCCATTCAAAGTTTTACGGAGCTCTTCTAAACGGTCCAGTCGCCTGGCTGTCAATGCCAACCTAAATCCTGCTTCGGCAAAAAGGCGGGCGGCGGCCGCGCCAATCCCTGCAGAAGCTCCTGTGATCAC